>NZ_DIHV01000054.1:0-38550 GCF_002420325.1 Marinobacter sp. UBA5687 | reverse complement strand
GTTGCCTCTGTACGAGGGCTACGGCCTGTCCGAATGTGGCTCGGTGGTGGCGCTGAACGTGCCCGGAGCGGAACGTGAAGGCTCGGTGGGCCTCCCCCTGGGGCATGTTCAGGTAAAGGTGGATAACGAGCACCGGATTCTGGTCCGGGGCAATACCCATCTGGGATATCTCGGTGATGAGCCGCAAGCCGATGACTGGCTCGACACCGGCGATCTGGGCGACCAGGACACAGAGGGCTTTCTGACCGTCAACGGTCGGGCCAAGAACCTGTTGATTACCAGCTTTGGTCGGAACATCAGCCCGGAATGGCTGGAAAGTGAACTGGTCCAGGCATTGGGGGCTGCTCAGGCCGTGGTATTTGGCGATGGTGAGCCGCAACCCGGTGCGTTGGTGGTGATCACCGATAACCGAAGCCCTGACGATATACGTGCGGCCCTGACGTTGCTGAATGCCGGATTGCCGGATTATGCCCGCTTGCAGGCCGTGTACCTGCGCCGGCAACGGCTGACCCAGGCCGAGGGCCACATCACGGCCAACGGTCGCCCGGTGCGGCACCAGATTCAGGCGGACCTGCCCAGGCTCATGGCCGAATCCTTTCCCTTATTCATGAATCTCTCAGTGCCTGCGGGCACTTCTATCCAACAGACAACGCCAGGAGACTCCAACATGGCATTTTTTGACCGACTGCAATCCGAAACTGAACAGGCCCGGGCCCATGTCACCGGTGCCCCGGTGATTCAGGCTATCCGCGAGGGTCGCTTTGATCTTGAGGGTTACACCTGGTTCCTGATCCAGGCCTATCACCACGTGAAGCATACGGTGCCACTGATGATGGCCTGTGGTGGCCGGCTGCCCGAACGGCTGGAATTCGTGCGCAAGGCACTGGTGGAATACATTGAGGAAGAATACGGCCACCACGAGTGGATTCTCAACGACCTTGAAGCCTGCGGCGAAGACAAGGAAGCCATTCGTCATGGCCAGCCCGATACCTCCATCGAGTTGATGGTGGCCTACCTGTATGACCGCATCCAGCGGGGTAACCCGGCGGCGTTTTTTGGCATGGTTCAGGTGCTGGAGGGCACCTCCATTGAGCTGGCAACGCCCCTGGGTGAAGCCATCCAGAAACAGCTAGGCCTGCCCAATCAGGCGTTCAGTTATCTGTACTCTCACGGCGCCCTGGATCAGGACCACTTCGAGTTCTTCCGCAACCTGATGAACGACATCACCGATCCGGAGGACCAGCAGGCCATCATTGAGGCCGCGCGCATGGTGTATCGCCTGTACGGCGATATGCTGCACAGCATTCCGCTGCGGGCCCATGGCAAGGAGCAACGTCATGAGGCTGCATGACCGTACCTTCCTGCTGCTGGGTGGCACCGGTGGCATTGGCCAGGCCCTGATCGGGCCGCTGGTGGAATGCGGAGCCCGGGTGATCGTTGCGACCCGACATCCGGAGCGGCTGGAAAAGCGCGCCGGCGTTTCTCCGGTACACCTGGAGCTGGCCAGCCCGGAGCTGGATCAACAGCTTCAACAGTTGAGTGAGGTGTATCCCGATATTGATGGTGTGATTCATTGCGCCGGCCAGAACCGGTTTGCGGCGCTGGATGCCATGGCCGTCGGCGACCTGGATGCACAGCTTATGGTCAATCTGCGTTCCGCCATGCTGGTGGCCCGGCATTTTGTGCCTCGTTTCCGTAAAGCCGGCGTGGGCGCCCTGGTGTTGGTGGGGTCCACCTTCGGCAGCATCGGGTTTCCCGGCTACACCGCCTATTGCGCCAGCAAGTTCGGCCTGCGCGGCTTCAGCGAAGCCCTGCGCCGGGAGCTGGCGGACACCCCGGTGCAGGTGGTGTACGTAGCGCCCAGAGCCACGGCCACGGCCATGAACCCGGCGCCGGTGAACGAGCTGAACCGTGCCCTGGGCAATGCCATGGACGCACCGGACGCTGTCGCAGCCCAGATTCTTCAGGCGATGAAAAAAGATGAACGTCGGCGGTTTCTCGGCTGGCCGGAAAAACTGTTTGTGGTGATCAACGGCATCCTGCCGAAGCTTGTGGATAAAGCGATGTTAAAACAGCTGCCGGTGATCCGGCGCTTTCTGGATTCAGGAGTGGTGTCATGAAGTGGATCGTAATGATGTTGGCGGGGGTCATGGCCATGCCCCTGTGGGCTCAGGACATGCAGGCGGAACTGGCCCAAATCCAGCAACGCTGGGCTCAGATCCAGTATCAGTTGCCCGAAGATGATAAGGAAAAGGCATTTGAGGCACTGGCCAAAGAGGCCGAGACCTTTGTCGCTGATTATCCGGGCCGTGCCGAACCGCTGATCTGGCAGGGTATTGTGCTCAGCACCTACGCAGGTGCCAAAGGCGGCCTGGGTGCGCTGGGGCTGGTGAAAGAGGCCCGCGCCTCCCTGGAAGCGGCCCTGAAGATCGCTCCGGAGGCGCTGGATGGCTCAGCCTATACCTCGCTGGGTAGCCTGTATTATCAGGTGCCGGGCTGGCCGCTGGGGTTCGGGGATGATGAGATGGCCCGGAAGTACCTGCAGAAATCGCTGGCAATCAACCCGGACGGTATTGATGCCAATTACTTCTTTGGAGATTTTCTGGCGGAGCAGGATGAGCCGCAACGGGCCCGGGTCTATCTTGAAAAAGTATTAGCGGCCCCGTCGAGACCTGGTCGTGAGGTTGCCGATGCCGGTCGTCGGGCAGAAGCCGAGTTACTCCTTGAGGATTTGAATTAGAGAACTCGCGGGTACTATAGCCTTGCACTACACTTTTTATGTGAGGTTATGAGGAACCCAAACAATGAAGGGAACACCGAAGTCAGCGCCTGCTCAGACGGAGATGCAAGCACTCTCGGAGAGTTTTTTCCGAAAACTGGCATCAAGTGTTCCCGGCATTCTGTTCACCTACCAATTGAGTGCCGACCGGCGCCACCACGCTTTTCCCTATATTAGTGATCGGGTCCGAGACGTGTTCGGCATTGAACCGGTTCGTTTACACGGCGATGCGGATCCAATGTTTGCATTAATTGCACCGGACGATCTCGATGGTATTAGAGAATCGATTTTGCTGTCTGCGAATACCATGTCGCCTTGGTGTTACCGGGCCAGAGTCAGGGGAAAAGACGGAGAAGTTCAGTGGTACGAAGCCACTTCCATGCCAGAAGAACAGCCGGATGGAAGCACTATCTGGTACGGGCAATTTATCAATATAGAGCACTACAAAGCGCTTGAACGCAGTCTCAGAATGAGTGAAGAAGAGGCCTCATATCAGGCGCGATTCCAGAAAATGATCGCAGCCTTGTCTGCGCATTTTATTCATTTGGGCTTTGGCACGATTGATGAGTGCATTGACGATCTTTTAAAAGCTATAGGACGTTTCTTTGAGGTTGATCGAGCCTATGTATATGCCTTTTCCAAAGATTACGCCCAAATGACCAACACGCATGAGTGGACTAGGGCTGGAGTGCCGTCTTTGATGGCTGAACAGCAAGAGGTCGATATCTCAGGCTTTACCTGGTGGCAGGGTCAGATCCATCGAATGATTGACCAGGATAAAGTGGTTTTTGTTGAAGACGTAAACGCACTTCCGGTTGATGCGACTGAAGAGAAATTGCTTCTTCAGTCTCAGGGTGTGAAGTCCATGATTTGTGCCCCAATTCTTGTGCGAGGTGAAGTCATGGGATTCTTTGGAGTTGATTCACTCAGTTTAAGACCTTGGCGCCGAGATCAGTCTGATCTGATGATTATCGTATCTGGCCTGCTTTCCGGAGCTTTGGAGAGAAATCGATTGGAAGAGGATCTGGTCAGCCGTTCAATTCGTGACCCACTTACAGGTCTATACAACAGGCGATACCTGCTACCGCGCATGGAAGAAATGTTGGCGGTCTGTAATCGTTATGGCGAAAAATTTTGTGTAGCCATATTTGATATTGACCACTTCAAGCGCATAAATGACGGATTTGGACATCTTGTTGGCGACAAGATTTTAAAGCGGTTTTCGTTACTATTGACGCAATACAGCCGGACTACAGACGTTGTGTCGCGCTATGGTGGCGAAGAATTTATTGTGGTTTTTTCGGGAGTTAACCAACAGGATGTTGTCCCGCTGATTGGCCGGATTTTTCAATCCGTGCGGGAGGAACAATTTGAGTGTGACGGACAATTGCTACGAATTACCGTTAGCGCGGGCGCGGTGTGTGTTTCGGAACTGACAGCTCAGCCTGCGACTCCGGAGGCATTGATTGCCATCGCAGATCATCGTCTTTACGAAGCGAAGGCGGGCGGGCGGAATTGTCTGTTCGATGGATTTGGGTTATCGCACATATAAGAAAACAGCATTTCACCTTATATATCGTTTCAGTATATCCTTAGATCAAATTAAAGAACTGGCGACTTCAGAGGTGAATACCATGACCCAGCCCATCGTTCAGCATTTTTTCGACGAACCCACTAACACCTTCAGTTATGTCGTGCGCGATCCCGACAGCCAGGCCTGTGCGATTCTGGATTCGGTGCTGGATTTCGATTATGCCGCTGGCCGCACTGATGTGCGCTCGGCCGACGAGATTGTTCAGTACATCCAGGCGAACGATCTGACCGTGGAATGGATTCTGGAAACCCACGTACATGCGGATCACCTGTCAGCAGCTCCCTACCTGCATGAAAAGCTCGGAGGCAAAACCGGTATCGGGGCAAACATCATTCAGGTACAGGACATTTTCGGCAAGGCCTTTAACGCAGGTACCGAGTTTGCCCGCGATGGCAGTCAGTTTGACCGGCTCTTTGAGGAAGGCGACACCTTTGCGATCGGCAGCCTCGAAGGCCGTGTGCTACATACACCCGGCCATACACCGGCCTGCCTCACCTATGTGATTGGCGACGCCGCCTTTGTGGGCGATACCCTGTTTATGCCGGATTACGGCACGGCCCGCTGTGATTTCCCGGGCGGTGATGCCCGGGTTCTCTACCAGTCTATCCAGAAAGTTCTGGCGTTGCCGCCGGAGACTCGCATTTTCCTGTGCCATGATTACAAGGCTCCCGACCGTGATGAATACCAGCACATGACCACCGTGGCGGAGCAGCGTCAGGCTAATGTGCACGTGCACGATGGTGTGTCGGAAGAGGAGTTTGTGAAGATGCGCACCGAGCGGGATGCAACGCTGGATATGCCGAGGCTGATCCTGCCCTCGGTGCAGGTGAACATGCGGGCGGGCCATATGCCGCCTGCAGAAGACAACGGCCAGGTGTACCTGAAGGTACCGGTCAACCTGTTCTGAGCCGCGCATGAATCTGAAACGCTATCTGCCCATTCTGCAATGGGCGCCATCCTACGGTCGTGACCAGGCCACCAGTGATCTGGTGGCTGCGGTGATTGTCACCGTTATGCTGATTCCACAGTCTCTGGCCTACGCTCTGCTGGCGGGCCTCCCGGCGCAGGTCGGGTTGTACGCCAGCATCCTGCCACTGGTGATCTATGCGGTATTCGGAACCAGTCGCACCCTCTCTGTTGGCCCGGTGGCGGTGGCCTCGCTGATGACGGCGGCTGCTCTGGCGCCACTGGCCGAGGCGGGCACTGCTGAGTATCTGGCCGGAGCTATTTTGCTGGCGGTGATGTCTGGCCTGATGCTCACCCTGATGGGGGTGCTGCGGCTGGGCTTCCTGGCCAATTTCCTGAGCCATCCGGTGATATCCGGGTTTATTACCGCCTCGGGCATTGTCATTGCCGCCAGCCAGCTCAAGCACCTGTTCGGTATCCAGGCCAATGGCCACAACTTGCTGGATATTGGTCACTCGTTACTGGTTTCCCTGGGCGATACCAACTTGCCCACGCTGTTGATCGGGGTCGGGGCCCTGCTGTTTCTGTTGTGGTCTCGCCGGTACCTTAAACCGGTACTGCATCGATTTGGCCTGGCTCCCCGGGCGGCCGATATCCTGACCAAGACCGCGCCCATTCTGGCGGTGCTGATCACGACTCTGGTTGCCTGGGTATTGCGGCTTGATGAGCAGGGCGTGCGACTGGTCGGTGAGGTACCGTCAGGATTGCCTGCCTTCACCATGCCCAGTCTGGATCTTGGCCTGTGGTCCCAACTGGCGGTCAGCGCCTTGCTGATCAGTGTGGTGGGTTTCGTGGAATCGGTTTCCGTGGGTCAGACCCTGGCGGCCAAACGGCGCCAGCGCATTGACCCGGACCAGGAGCTGATTGGTCTGGGGACCGCCAACCTGGGGTCCGGCCTGTCGGGCGGTATGCCGGTTATCGGTGGCTTTTCCCGTTCGGTGGTGAACTTCGATGCCGGCGCAGAAACACCGGCCGCCGGTGCCTACACGGCGGTGGGCATTGCCCTGGCGACCCTGTTCCTCACGCCGGCGATAGCCTGGCTGCCCCAGGCGACGCTGGCGGCGACCATTATTGTGGCGGTGATCACCCTGATTGATCTGCCGGCACTGGGCCGCACCTTCCGCTATTCCCGTACCGATTTCGGGGCCATGCTGGCGACCATCCTGCTCACGCTCGCTCACAGTGTCGAGGCCGGTATCATTGCCGGGGTGGCGTTATCGATCGGTCTGTTCCTGTACCGCACCAGTCGCCCCCACAGTGCGGTGGTGGGCCGGGTGCCGGGCACCGAGCATTTCCGCAACGTGTTGCGCCATGAGGTGGAACTTTGCCCCAAGGTTACCTTCCTGCGGGTGGATGAAAGCCTGTATTTCGCCAATGCCCGTTTCCTTGAAGAAACCGTGATGGATCTGGTTACCCGGGAGCCGGAGCTGACCGATCTGGTGCTGGTGTGCCCGGCGGTGAACCTGATTGATGCCTCAGCCCTGGAAAGCCTGGAAGCGATTAACGAACGGCTGCGCGACGCCGGGGTGCGTCTGCATTTCTCGGAAATCAAGGGCCCGGTCATGGACCGGCTCAAAGGCACGGAGTTGCTGGAACACCTGGGCGGACGCATTTTCCTGAGCACTTATGAAGCCTGGCAAGCGCTCACGGACCGGGCGGCGTTGGCGGCTTGACCTGAACGGTGTGATCCCATTGACGGTGTATGGGGTATGTGTAGACACTGCCCCCTATTTCCAATCGCACCCGCACCGGTAAAACGCCATGGGAATGACCGACAACCTGCTCTCCACCAGTCAATGGCTGATCACCGCCGTGTTGTTTGCGGTGATCCTGTTGAAAGCGGTGCGTTCTGTCGACTGGTCCGCCTTGCGCAAGGATAACGCCCTGCAGCATTCGTTTTTTGGTGCTGCGGTGATTCTGGGTTTTGTCTGGCAGTTACGGGCAGGTATTTCACCAGGATTGGCGATTCACATCTTTGGCATCACGGTGATTACCCTGATGCTGGGTTGGGCTCTGGCCGTGCTGGCGGGCCTGCTGGCCCTGGTGATCACCGTCATCACCGGGCGCGAGCCGCTACTGATGTTTGCCGCTAACGGCCTGATTACGGTGATGGTGCCAGCCCTGCTCAGCCATGGCATCATGTTGTGGGAACGGCGGCGCAATTTCCGTAACTTCTTCGCTTACATCTTCTTCTGTGGTTTTTTTGGAGCCGGTCTGTCGGTTGCCGCGGCGGGCATGGTGATGTGCCTGATGCTATGGAGCAGCGGTACCTACAGTTTTGATGAACTGGTGCATGAGTATCTGAGGTATCTGCCGCTGTTCATGATTCCGGAGGGTTTCATCAACGGCACCTTTGTCACTGGCCTGATGGTATTCCATCCGGACCGGCTCAGTACGCTGGATCAGAGCCGCTACCGGTAAGCGTGCTGTTCAGATGCCCTCGCCCTGTTCGGAAGCCGCCTGCAGTTGCTGGATTTCCTTTCTGGATTCGACCTGACGGCGCCAGTTTTGCAGCCACTCCAGTACCTCTCCGGATGGCATCGGGCGGGCGATGCCGTAGCCCTGAACCAGATTGCAGCCCATGTCCCGCAATGCGGCGGCATGATCCATGGTCTCCACGCCTTCCGCCAGCACAGGATGGTCAAAGCGCTGAGCCAGGAAGATCACGCTTTCAACGATAGCGCGGTCATTGGCGTCGGTGAGCATGTTGCGGACAAAGCTCTGATCAATCTTGATGACATCCACCGGCAGGGTGCGCAGGTAGGTTAGCGATGAAAACCCGGTGCCAAAGTCATCCAGTGCCACCTGCAGGCCCAGAGACTGGCAGCGCGCCAGCACATTGCTGGCGCGCTTGGTGTCCTCCAGCGCCGTGGATTCCAGCACTTCCAGAGTGATTTGCCCGGGGCTCACTTCCGGATGGCTTTGCAGATAGCCTTCCAGGTAGTCCGCAAACTTCCGGTCCATCAGGTGGGGCGCGCTGATATTGATGCTGACTCCCAGAGCTTCGCCGGCTTCCCGCCATCGGTTCATCTGGTGAATCGCTTCTTTCAGCACCCATTGGCCCAGGGGGATCTCCAGGTGACTGTTGGCCACCGCCGGCAGAAAGGCATCGGGGGTAATCAGTCCTTTTTCGGGGTGGTTCCAGCGAATCAGGGCCTCAAAGGCAATCACCTGACAGTCGGCCATGCGCAGTTGTGGCTGGAAGTAGAGTTCGAATTCCTCGTTCTCCAGGGCTCGGGAAATCTCCATCAGCAGGTTCCGACGTTCCTTGCGGAAGGCATATTGGCCTGGATCAAAAATATAAAACTGGTTGCGGCCTTTCTCTTTGGCAGCATACATGGCCTGGTCGGCATGGCGGATCAGGCCTTCGGCGTCGGTATCATCCTCCGGGTACAGGGTGACGCCGAGGCTGGCGGTCAGATTTACCGCTTTACCCGCCATGTCGAAAGGCTCACTGACCGAGCTCAGGATACGCTGATACAGCGGCTCGGAATGATCGCTCTGAATCAGCAGAACAAATTCATCGCCGCCGATTCGGGCGACGGTATCTCCGCTGCGGAGACTTCGGGTGAGCCGTTCCGCCACCATGCGGAGGGCCTCGTCGCCGAAATCGTGGCCGAGTTCATCGTTGATACCCTTGAATCCGTCCAGGTCAAGATAGCAGATGGCGAGTGAGCGTTTCTGCCGGTCCGCGTGCGCCCTGGCGGATCGCAACCGCTCTTCCAGAAGCTGGCGGTTGGGCAGGCCGGTGAGGTCGTCGTAATTCGCGGCCCGGTCGAGCTCTTTGGCGTGATTCTTCAGGGCAGTGATATCGGAGAACGCCGCCACATAATAATGTTTGCCGGGTTCTTCCAGGTGCACCCGGCTGATGGATAGCAGTTCCACATATTCCTCACCGTTTTTGCGGCGATTCCACACCTCTCCGCGCCAGTGATCGGTTTTTTCGATGGACTGCCACATGGAACGGTAGTATTCCCGGGAATGGCGGCCAGAGCTCAGAATGGAAGGGTTGAGGCCGAGTACTTCCTGACGGCTGTAGCCGGTAATCCGGGAAAACGCTGGGTTTACATCGATAATGTGGTTGAGGTGATCGGTGATGACAATCGCCTCGTGGCTGCGATCAAAGACGCTGGCAGCGATGCGCAGGCCGCGTTCGCTGTTTTTCCGGTCGGAGATGTTGGTCTGGATTACCACAAAGCCGGGTTCAATGCCTTCCTCTCCATCGACGGGTGTGCAGTAGGTGTGTACCCAGTAAGGTTCGCCGTTGGCGGTGTAGTGCAGGATGTCTTCTTCAGACGCCTCGCCCCGGAACAGGTGGCGATGTATCCGGCTGACGGTCTCCAGATCCGTATCCGGGCCAGCCAGAACCTGATTCGGCAGTTTCCCGCGCACCGAATTCAACGAGTAGCCAGTGTGCTTCTCAAACGCCTGATTGACCCACTCGATGCAGCCACCGGCGTCCAGAATCAGTGCCATGTTGCGGGTGGCGGTGGCCACCAGCGCCAGTCGTTTCGGGTCGATATCCGTGGCAGGCTGAGGGGTATCCGGGGTGTTGGGCATAGATCAGGTGTTCCGGTTATCGGTGGCTTTCGGCTTCCTCCTCTCCATGTGAGAACTGTTTGCGAGTATAGCAATGATTGGCTACCCGCAACCTCCGTATTTGCCGTGTGCCTGTTATCCGTTTATTGCAAAGGGAGGTTGCCGGGGATGCTACCGCATCCGGGATTGGAAGGCATTCGACCTTGGTTTCAGGAAGTTGACGATCGTCAATTCGAAGTGAGATTTTTACCGTTTCAGGACAGCTAGGAGATTCACTGTCGCCAGCGGGAATGCTTCTGGAGTTTTCGTTGCAGAGTTCGGCGGTGCATGTTCAGAGCCCTGGCCGTTGCGGATATATTGCCCTCGTGTTCATTCAGCACCCGCTGGATATGTTCCCACTCCATTTCCTCCACCGAGGGCGGTTCCTGGCGCAGTGCGGGGCCGCCCTCAAGGGGTTCAAAGCCCTGTATCAGCTGGCTGACGGTGACCGGTTTGCACAGATAGTTTGCGGCGCCACGGCGCATGGCCTCCACCGCCGTGGCGATACTGCCGTAGCCGGTCAGTACCAGTACCTCCAGATTGTCATCGTGTTGCAGCAGCTCTGGCAGTAATTGCAGGCCGCTCTCACCCGCCAGATTCAGGTCCAGCACGCAGCGGTTAAAGTGCTTCTCGCCAAGGGCCCGGAGCGCATCCGCCCGGTTACTGGCCGTCGCGCTCTCCACGCCCTGTCGTGCAAGAGAGCGACTTAGTACCTGCAGAAAGCTCTCATCGTCATCAATCAGCAACCAGCATTCGCGGTCTGTCATGTTCAGATAACTCCCGTGGAAGGTGCGCCAGACATCGGAAGGTCGATCACCATGGTGGTGCCCTGGTCGCTCACCCGGGCACGAAGGTGGCCGCCCAGTCGCTGTATGGTGGCGTTGGACAGAAACAGCCCCACCCCCAGGCCGTTGCGGGAATCCACCACGTCTTCGCCCGGCGCACCGGCAAAGGCACTTTCCAGACCATCGCCGTGGTCTTCGACGATGATCTCGACCCGTGCATTGTCGGCCCTCTGGCAACTGACGGCGACCCATTGCGGGCTTGCGGTCAGGGCGTTGGCGAGAAGGTTCAGCACCGCCTGATCGAGGGTGGCATCTACCGCGACCGTTGCCTCAGGACACTCGTCTGCCCAGCGTATCGGCCCGGCGGGCCAGAGCAATGTTGCAGACTCCCGAAGCCGTTTGAGCCAGGCGGATACCGGCAGGTTTTCCAGTTTTGCGTTGCGGGCTTCGATGGCGGCCTGGGTCAGCTGTTGCAGGTGCCCGCTGCATAGTGCCAGCTGTTGCTGCATCATGCCCAGATCATCCTCCAGATGTTTGTCGCCCTGATCAGAGGTGGCAGAGCGAATTTCATCCAGCAATAACGTCATGGTGTTCAGGGGCGTTCCGAGACGATGGGCGACGGCCGCGGAGGAAAGGCCCAGAGAAATGATCTGTTCGTCGCGAAGCCGGTTTTCCCGGAACTGTCCAAGCTGGGACTGCTGTGCTCTCAGCTGGCGGGCCAGGGTGCCCACCACCAGCAGCAGAATGGCGGCGGTCAGGGCAAAGGTTACCCACATGCCCACCAGATGCAGCTGGGCCAGGTCGCCGCCGTGATGCTGATGTTCAATGGCGGGCGTATGCCAGAGCACCAGGGCGGTATACACCAGAACACCGGATACTGTCAGGACGATACTGTGGCGCCCAGGCACCAGGATGATGGCGACCGCGATCGGCAGCAGCAGGAGCGAGACCAGAGGGTTGGTGTAGCCTCCGGTAAGGTAAAGCCAGAACCCGATCAGTACCAGATCGGCTGCCAGGGTAAGGCTGACAAAAACCGCCGAGGCGGGCGGGCGCCGGCTGAACCATAACCATCCGAGCGTGGCCAGTACACCGTATAGCAGGCACAGCAGCAGCGCCTCGGCCCGATGAGCAAGGGTGATGGTGGTTTCGGCAACCGCAACGGCCACCAGCAAGGTGACAATGATGGCCAGCCGCATGCCCAGAAGGTAACGGGCGGCCTGGCGAAAACCGGTCTGTGAGTGTGTCAGCCATTCCATGGGGGCATTCTACCAGCGTGTAGCCGATGTCGGCGCGAAAAACCTCTGGCTATTGCTTCGGGTCAACCGGCCGGTAGCACACCAGTTCCTGGCGAACCACATCGCCGGCCAGCTGAATAGGCGACTGATTCATGACATACACCCTGATGGCGTGTTCAATGTCACTGGCGTTATCGGGCTGGGAGATTTCTCCGGGCAGATGGTCAGGCTGGTAATGGCACTGCCCGGATTCCGGAAACAGCGCCACATAGGCAATACCGGTTTCCACCAGATCCTGAAAGAAATGAGAGCCATAGGACAGATCCGGCACCATGTCGCCGGCGTTTTCGGATACCTCCACCAAAGCACTGACCCCGGCGATATCGGCAAACCTGACCGGTACGCCCAGTTCCGGGCTGCTGGTGCCCCAGCGGCCGGGGCCGATCAGCAGGGTGCTTTTGCTGGATTCCCGCACGATCTCGCCGACACGGCGGGCGACTTCGTAACGATGGTTGGTATTCAGACTGGCGTAAACAGCTGCATCTACACGGATGACCCGCTCGATCGCCAGATTGATGTTGCCGCCCATGAAATGGCCCTGGGTGCGGAAAATCTCCCGCTCTGCTGGCAGGTGTTCCGGCAGTGTGACTGGGCCGGTTTCGCCAATGGTGGCCAGTGGCCGGCACTGCACCAGGTTGAAGGCCGGTTCGCCGTGCTCATCCAGGTGCAGGGTGAACTCGACATCCACGGGATGCTGATAGCCGGCCTCCAGGGTCGATAACAAGGACGACAGCCGCTGAATAAACGAGCTGGCCTGAACCAGCGGCCGGAAGGTGAGCCGCCACACAGGCCCTGGCAGGCCAATCTGTTCCGCCCGAGCACTGGCGGCCCGGTCGATCTCGCCCATGTGCGCCATGGGCAGGTCGCTAACGGTTTCCAGTAACTGGCTCAGGGGCCGGGTTTCCAGATGGCCTTCCTGCAGGTCGAGCAGATCCACCAGATGCTGGGAGAACCGGTAGTGTTCGTCCGGATTGCGGAATGGTTGCCGGCCAGGATGGTCCAGCGCCATCACGCAGGCGTGGTCGCCTTCAATTCGATCCACGGCCCGGGTGCCCAACCCCATAACCAGGCGCACCATGCCCGCTTTCGGGTCCATGTTGCTGTCCCAGGCAAAGGTGTTTCTGGATACCCCAACGCCGGCCGCATCCGGCAGGTAGTAGCGGCCATGGAAACGGCCATTTACCCGCTGGATCAGCAGGGCCATGGGTTCCTCGCGCTGATCCAGGCCTCGTTGTTTACGGTACACCAGAGCGTCGTCGCTCATGGACGAGGCGTAGACCTGGCGGATGGCATCTTCCAGTTCCGCCAGTCGCTGTTCCGGTGCCCCCTGGTTGATCAGGAAGACGCTGTCGTATTTGCCGGCAAAGGCGTTGCCGAAACCATCCTCCTGCAGGCTGGATGAGCGCACCAGGATGGGATACTGGCCATAATGGTCAAGCAGGCGTTCCAGCTCCGAACGGACTTCCGCCGGGAATTGCCCGGTCAGGATGGCCTTGCGCAGGGCGGGTGCTTCACTGAGATAACCTTCTGGTGAGCGTTGTCGCATGATGGCCGGCCAGAGGCCGTTATGGACCAGAAAAGCATAGTAGGCGTCGGTGCCCAGGTAGCTGGAATCGTGGGGTTCCAGATTCGGCTGCCAGAGTTCCGGGGCATCTTTCAACAGAATGTTCCTGGCAATCAGCATACCTGTGGCCTTGCCACCAATATAACCGCTGCCAACCAGACGGCTGCGGATGGTGAGCAGATCTTCCAGAGTCAGGTAGCGCCGGGCCAGTTCGAGAATCTTGGGGTCGCGGCTGATCATCACCTGCAGAACCTGCTCCTGCAGATCGGACATGCAGGCCTGGTCCTGTTCATAGATGGCCCGGCTGACTTCCTGAAACAGTCTGTCCCAGTAATCCAGCAGGGGTTGGCGATGCAGGTGCTCGGATTCCAGCGAGGCCTGCAAGCGGGTGGCATCGCTGCTGTCGGTAATCGGCCAGAACTGGCCAGCCTGTTCCCGATGGGGCAGGAACATGGTCGGTGATTGCCGGCGCCAGGCCTTGATGGGATGAATCTGCACATCGTCGCCGTGGCGGTGTACATCAATCAGCACCTGGGTGGTCTGGCGAATCCGGTCCAGGGTCATCCGGGAGTGTCGGTCCGGGTGCAGGGTGAACCAGGCGACGGTATCCAGTTCGAACAGGAAGGGACACACTACCCGGAAAAAATTGCCCACCATGGCGTCGGTGGCCCAGGCATTGAGTAGCTCACTCAGGCTGTCGCACACGTAGAAGGCGCCGCGGCCATGTTGTTCGATCAGGTGCCAGACCCGGCTGGTAAAACTCTCGAAACCGCCGAGGGCATCAATGGTGATGGTGCGGACCGCAGGGTGCTGGTCAATGATCGGCGGATGCTCGCCGAAGCGGAGATAGATGATCTGCCGGCCGGCGTCGGCGGCAGCATCCAGAAAGGGAAGAACGAATCGGCGGTAATCGTCCAGATCGGAGACCCGCCAGACAACATTGTCGCCGATTCGCAGGCCATCCAGCACCTCATCCAGACCGGGCAGTCCGGTGGACACCCAGTCTGTGGTCTGCTGAGGCTGCTGGTGCGTCATGGCGTGATCAGATCACGCCCATGGCGGTCATAGCCTTGGCTACGCGAAGGAACCCGGTGATGTTCGCGCCCAGCACATAGTTACCCTGAGCGCCAAACTCTGCGGCGGTCTCGTAACAGTTCTTGTGGATATCGATCATGATTTCCTCAAGGCGCTTCTGGGTGTAATCGAAAGTCCAGGAATCGCGGCTGGCGTTCTGCTGCATTTCCAGGGCGGAAGTTGCAACACCACCGGCGTTAGCGGCCTTGCCCGGGCCGTAAGCAATCTTGGCGTCCTGGAAGATGATGATGCCTTCCGGCGTGGTCGGCATGTTGGCGCCTTCGGCAACTGCGATACAGCCGTTTTCCACCAGGGTCTTGGCATCGCTGCCGTTAAGTTCGTTCTGGGTGGCGCAAGGCAGGGCCACATCACACGGAACGCTCCAGATGTTGCCGTCTTCCACGTACCTGGCGTCTTTGTGGTATTCAGTGTAGGCGCTGATGCGGCGGCGCTCCACTTCCTTGATGCGCTTGACCGTCTGCAGGTCAATGCCCTTCTCATGCACGATCATGCCCTGGGAGTCGGAGCAGGCAATTACCTTGGCGCCCAGTTCGTGGCATTTTTCGATGGCATAGATGGCTACGTTGCCGGAGCCTGACACCACCACGGTCTTGCCTTCCAGGGAGTCACCACGAGCCTTGAGCATTTCGTGGGTGAAGAACACGGTGCCGTAACCGGTGGCCTCGGTACGGGCGCGACTGCCGCCCCAGTCCAGGCCTTTGCCGGTGAATACGCCGGATTCGTAGCGGTTGGTGATGCGCTTGTATTGGCCGAACAGGTAGCCGATCTCGCGGCCACCGACGCCGATGTCGCCGGCGGGAACGTCGGTGTACTCGCCCAGATGGCGGTACAGTTCGGTCATCAGGCTCTGGCAGAAACGCATGATTTCGTCGTCCGACTTGCCTTTCGGGTCGAAGTCGCTGCCGCCTTTACCACCGCCGATGGGCAGTCCGGTCAGGGCATTCTTGAAGATCTGTTCGAAGCCCAGGAACTTGATGATGCCGAGGTAAACAGATGGGTGAAAACGCATGCCACCTTTATAGGGGCCAAGGGCACTGTTGAACTCGACACGGAAGGCGCGGTTGATGTGGATCTCACCACTGTCGTCCTGCCAGGGCACACGGAAGATGATCTGGCGCTCGGGTTCGCAGATACGCTGGATGATTTTCTTGTCGGCGAATTCCGGGTATTTCACCAGTACGGGCCCCAGGGTTTCCAGCACTTCGTGAACCGCCTGGTGGAATTCTTTCTCACCCGGGTTGCGATGAAGAACGTCCTGGAAAATCGGTTCGAGCTTTTCGTCGAGTTTTGCAGTCATGGTGTCATGCCCTCGGAATACGCGTATTGAAAGCCGCAGGAAAATGCGAATGCCCAAAAAAAGGGCAGTGATTGCACCACAGCGGTGCGGTAGTTGGCAAGTAAATCTGCTGCAAAGCACCGCGTTCTACCCGACGGAGATACCCCCAAGGGGGTGCGGCATTGTGTCTCAAGCCAGTGAAAAAGAAGCGGCATACAATTCCGGCTAATTCACGAAACACCTGATCCAAACGCTCCAAGGACCCGCCACGCCATGATGAGAAAGACCCACCTGGCTCGCTGTATCAGCCTTGTGATGGCCGGCTGTGCTGTCGCCCCTCTTGCCCATGCCCAGTCTGAAACCGATGCCCTGATGTTGATCCGGGTGACCGAAGGTCAGTCGGCCGAAGCCGCCCGACTGTCGGCGGCGGCCGTTCAGACCGAGCCAGTACAGCGGTTGTCCTCGGATGCCGGGGTTTCGCTGTCGCGCATGGGTGGCCGTGGTCTGGACCCGGTGATCCGTGGCCAGAACGAAGAACGGGTTGAGGTGCTGCTTGACGGCATGCGGGTGGAGGGAGCGTGCCCGAGCCGGATGGATCCGCCCACCAGCCGTTTGAGCACAGCGCTGGCGCCGGTGCTGGAAGTGCGCACCAGCAACCGCACCCTGCGCTGGGGGCCGATTGCCGGCGGCCAGGTGGTTGCCACTACCGCCGCCCCGGAATTTGCTGATGACAACCGCACAACCGGCCACCTGACCGTCGGCGGTGCCGACAATGGCGAAGGCAAGCTGGTTAACGGCAGCGTGGCGGTCGGTGACAGGGAAACGTTTATCCGCCTCGCTGGCGGCTACGACGAAGCCAACGATTATGAAGATGGCGACGGTAACGACGTCCGCAGCGCCTATAAAAACTCTGAAGGCCGGGTGGATACCGCCTGGACCGCTGATAATGGCCTTTACATTAAAGGCCTCATCAGTCGCCAGGAAGAGCGGGACGTAAAGTTTCCCGGCCGGGGTATGGATGCACCGAAAACGGATACCGACCTGTACCGGCTGGAGCTGGGAGCGCCGGTCGCCAGCGGCGGCTGGAATCTGATGGCCTGGCAGGCAGATGTGGATCACGTGATGGATAACTTCAGCCTGCGTGAGCCGCCGGTAAATATGGGTATGCCCATGAAAATGCAGACCAACTCGGAAACCCGTACCCGGGGTGCCCGGCTGGTGCTGGATCAGACCATCAACTACACCAAAGACATTGCCGTTGGTGTGGATGTGGAAAGCAATGAATGGGACGCCACCATGTACAACGGTATGAATCTCGACCACGAGGCCTCTCTGATGTGGCCGGGCGTTGAGCGAGACCGGGTGGGAGTGTTTGTGGAAGCCTTCCACCAGATCCGCGCCAACGCCCGCCTCGGTGCCGGCATTCGTTATGACCGGGTGGAAATGGATGCCACCCGTGCCGATCAGACGTTTACCCCGATGGCCGGCGGTATGATGACGTTCTCCCCTGCCGGACTTTACGCCTCGGCCTATGGTGCAAGCGATACCGAAGCCAACGATGACAACGTGAGTGGCTTCCTGACCGGAGAATGGCGTGTTTCGCCGGTCCAGGCCCTTGAGGTTACGGCCAGCCACAGCGTGCGCTCCCCCAGCGTGAATGAGCGCTATGTTGCCCGTAAGACCATGATAAGCAGTTGGATCGGAAACCCGGATCTGGACACCGAAAAACACCATAAGCTGGAAATCAGCCTGCCCGGCAATCAGGGCGAGTGGAGCTGGCGCCCGGCTGTCTGGGTAGATCAGGTGGATGACTATGTCTACCGCTTTGACATCCGCAACCCCAACAACACCACGGACACCCGCTATGAAAATATCAGCGCCCGCCTGCTTGGTGTTGAGGGCATGCTGGGATGGAGCAACGGTACCTGGAGCAGCACCAGCAAGCTGGCTTCCGTGCGCGGCGAAAACCGGGATGCCGATAAGGCGCTGCCGCGGATTCCGCCTATCCAGTTTATCCAGACCCTGGGCTGGCATTATCAGGGCCATACTCTGGAGGCCGAATGGCAACTGGCCCGTCGCCAGGATCGGGTAGATCTTGAATCCGGACTGGACCCCAGTACTTCGCCAGGATACGGCGTATTCAACCTGTCCGGCACCCACCCGCTCATGGCCAATCTGAGCCTGACCTGGGCAGTGGATAACCTGTTCGACAATACCTGGGCGAACCATGTCAGTAAGGACAACCTGGCCGACAGTGGGGTGTTCCGGGTCAATGAGCCGGGGCGCACATTGCGCGCAGCGCTTACGGCCCGGTGGTAAAAACGATTATGGCGGTTACCCGCTTCTCATAGCCGGCGGGTGACATTGATACCCCGGGTGGAGGTCACTCCATCCGGGTTTTTTTTGTCGTTGATCAAACCCGGTTCGCAAGGACAGCAACTAGACTGAAGGGTGTCAGGGGTAATGCTACAATTGGTTATCAAGTAATTCTCTAAAGGAATAACGAAGATGGGTAAGTGTGTTCAGGCGATTCGGGTGCTGCTTCTGATGCTGATCAGTTCCGCTTTATCGGCTGAGACCGTGGAAACGCAGGCGGTAACGCGGGCCACCCTGCAGGAAACCGCCCATCTTGATGGTGTTATTGAAGCGGTTCAGCAGAGTACCGTATCCGCCCAGACCAGCGGTACGGTGGTGGAGCTGCCCTTTGATGTGGATGATTCTGTTGCCGCCGGTGATCTGATCGTGCGCCTGGAAGACAGCGAACAGCAGGCCCGGCTCAACCAGGCTGAAGCCGGATTGCAGGAAGCCCGTTCCGGGTTGCAGGATGCCCGTCAGCAGTATCAAAGAATCGAAGCCATTCATGAACGGGGCCTGGTGTCCCGGCAGGAATTCGACCAGGCCCGCAATAATATGAGCGCTGCTCAGGCCAGGGTGGAAAGGGCGGAAGCGGCGGTGGCCGAAGCCCGCAAGCAGCTGGACTACACCCGTATTATCGCCCCCTATGGCGGCATTCTCACCGAACGGCATGTCGAGCTGGGTGAGTCTGTGAGCCCTGGCCAGCCTTTGCTTAGCGGTTTGTCCCTCGAACAGCTGCGGGTGGTGGTGGATCTGCCCCAGAAATACGCCGATGTTGCCCGCAGCCAGCGCCAGGCCACCGTGACCCTGCCCGATGGCCGGGTGCTCGAGACCGGCGAGATGACGTTCTATCCCTATGCCAACCCGCAAACCCATACCTTCCGGCTGCGCCTTCAGCTAAACGAACCCAATGGTGCCTTGTTCCCGGGCATGCTGGTGAAAGTGAGTGTGCCGGTGGCGAGCCGGGAGGCTCTGTGGATTCCGGCGTCTGCCCTGGTTCAGCGCAGTGAACTGCGGGCCGTGTTCGTGATCAACCCTGAGGGCGAACCACGGCTGCGCCAGATTCGGCCCGGCGTTCGCGATGGTCAGCGGCTGGAGGTGTTGTCGGGGCTCAGTGCCGGTGAACAGGTAGTGAGCAATCCGGGGGTTCTGGTGGGCAGCGAAACACTGGCCATGCCCGGTTCCTCAGCGGCAAGCGGGGAGTAAGCGGCCATGAGTCAGGAATTGCCCCCGGTTGGCCCGTCCGGTGTCATTGCCCGGGCCTTTCAGAACAATCATCTGACCCCGCTGCTGGCCATTCTGGCGATCATCCTCGGTGTCCTGTCGGTGATCGTCACACCAAAAGAAGAGGAACCCCAGATTGATGTCACCATGGCCGACGTCATGGTGGCGCTGCCGGGAGCCAGTGCCCGAGAAGTGGAAAGTGTGATTGCCACGCCGGCCGAACAGGTGATGAGTGAGATCAAGGGCGTAGAGCATGTTTACTCCGTGTCACGACAGGGCCAGGCGGTGGTGACCGTTGAATTCGAGGTCGGTATCACCCGACAGGAAGCACTGGTGCGGCTCTACAACCAGGTGTATTCCAACCAGGACTGGCTGCCGCCGGATCTCGGAGCCTCCCAGCCCCTGATCAAGCCCCGGGGTATAGACGATGTGCCGGTGATGAGCCTGACCCTGTTTGATCCCACCAACACCCATTCCGGGGAGGAACTCACCCGGCTGGCACACATGCTCGAAGTGGCCCTCAAGCGCGTGCCCGGTACCCGGGACATCTATACCCTCGGCGGCGTACCGGACCGGGTGGACATCCTGTTTGATCCGGCGCTGTTGGCGGGGTATGGACTCACTACCGAGGACATCGCGAATGCGCTCAATGCCGGCAACGCGGCCAGCCAGGAAGCCCGGGTAACCCGCGACAACGTCTCCATTCCGGTACAGGCCGGAACGCTGCTGGAATCCGTAGACGATGTCCGTTACCTGGTGGTGGGCATGCACAATGGGGCGGCCGTCTACATGGATGATGTGGCGCAAGTGCGCCGTGGCGGGACGGTGCCGGACCAGAGTGTAATGGTCGGCTTCGGCCCGGCCCACCCGGAGCACAAAGCAGGCGTGGCCGGCCAGGTGTATCCAGCGGTGACGTTGGCGATTGCGAAGAAGCCAGGCGAAAACGCCATCGACATCACCACCGCCATCGAGCAGCGGCTGGATGAGCTGCGTAACCGTGCCCTGCCACCGGATATTGAAGTGCTGGTGACGAGGGATTACGGGGTGACCGCCTCCGACAAGGCGCAGAAACTGATCTCCGATCTGGTGTCCGCCACCGTGGCGGTGATGCTGCTGGTGCTGGCGGCCATGGGCTGGCGCCAGGCCCTGATTGTCGGTATTTCGGTACTGATTACACTGCTGCTAACGTTGGTGTTTTCCTGGGCCTGGGGCTTTACCCTGAACCGGGTGTCGCTGTTCGCGCTGATCTTTTCCATCGGGATTCTGGTGGATGACGCCATCGTGATCACCGAGAACATCAACCGGCGCATCCAGAACACTCGTCGTTCGATCAGGGACATCATCCCGGTGGCGGTGGATGAGGTGGGTACCCCCACCATTATGGCGAGCCTGACCATCATGGCCGCGCTGCTGCCTATGGCGTTTGTGACTGGCCTGATGGGCCCCTACATGAGCCCGATTCCCATCAATGCCTCGGCCGGCATGGTGGTATCCCAGATTGTCGCCTTTGTGGTCGCCCCCTGGCTGGCCTTCCGTTTGCTGAAACACAAAAAGGGCCAGGAGCTGGACGACGCCGGTGAGGCCGCCAGTTCCGCCGAGGGTGCCAGCCCGCTGGCGATGAAGATCTTCAACGGTGTGTTGGGACCGTTTCTGGGCGAGCATGCCTGGCGCCGCCGTTTTCTGGGTCTTGGCGTGGTGCTGCTGACGCTGGCGGCAGCGTCCTTGCCGGTCTTTCTGGCGGTCATTCTCAAGATGCTGCCGTTCGACAATAAATCCGAACTGCAGGTGATTCTGGATATGCCTGAGCGCACGCCGGTGGAACAGACCCAGCGGGTGCTCACTGATATGGGCCATTATCTGGAAACGGTGCCGGAAGTCACCGACTGGCAGACCTATGCCGGTACCGCATCGCCCATCAATTTCAACGGGCTGGTGCGGCAGTATTATCTGCGCAGCGAACCCTATCAGGGCGATATTCAGGTAAACCTGGCCGGCTCCGGGCACAGAGAACGGCCATCACACCAGATTGCCCAGAGCCTGCGTGGCCCGCTGACAGCCATTGCCGATCGCTACGGTGCCAAGGTGAAAATTGTTGAGGTGCCACCGGGGCCGCCGGTGCTGTCGCCGGTGGTGGCCGAAATCTATGCCGCCGATGCCTTCCGCCGGGCGGAACTGGCAACCCTGATTGCTGACGATATGAACGGTATCGAGGGGCTGGTGGATATTGATACCACCCTGGAGGCCCCTACCCGGCAATGGGAAGTGGTGGTAGATAGGGCTCGGGCAGCCCGGCTCGGGGTCTCCCAGGCGCTGGTGGTCAGTACCTTGCAGACCGCGCTGGGCGGGGCTGGTGTCAGTTATCTGCATGATGACCAGGCCAAATACCCAGTGCCGATTCGGGTGATTCTGGCCGAGGGTGACAAGGCACAGCCCTCGGCCCTGCTTTCGGTACAGGTGCGCAGTCGCAGTGGTGAACTGGTGCCGTTGGCCAGCATCGCAGACGTGCGGGAGGCGGACTGGATGGGGGCCATCTATCATAAGGATCTGCTGCCAGTGACCTACGTCACGGCCGATATGGCCGGAGACATCGACTCGCCCCTCTATGGCATGTTCCGCATGGTGGACTTGCTGGAAAATCAGGCGGAGGCTCCGGAGCAGTTCTTTATCCAGCAACCGCCGTTGCCGGAAAAAGGTACTCTGAAGTGGGACGGTGAGTGGCAGATTACCTATGAAACCTTCCGGGACATGGGCGCCGCGTACAGCGTGGGTGTCTTCATGATCTTTGTGCTGCTGGTGGCCCAGTTCCGCTCCTATTTGCTGCCGCTGATCATCATGGCTCCGATTCCGTTGACCCTGATCGGCATCATGCCGGGCCATGCTCTGCTGGATAAGGAGTTCACCGCCACCAGCATGATTGGCATGATCGCCCTGGCCGGCATCATTGTGCGTAACTCCATCCTGCTGGTCGTATTTATCCAGCAATTAATGGAAGAAGGCATGGCGCTTGATAAGGCGGTGGTCATGGCGGGTGCGGTGCGCATCAAGCCTATCCTGCTGACGGCTATATCGGCCATGGTGGGCGCTTACTTTATCCTGAGCGACCCCATTTTCAACGGGCTGGCGATTTCGCTGGTGTTCGGCCTGGCAATGTCGACCCTGTTCACCGTGATCGTGGTGCCCTTGCTTTATTACACCCTGGCCCGTTGCAAATGGATCTGAGGCGTGGTGGCTATCGGGTTGGCCAGTAGCGCTGCATTTCCAGGAACAGGAACGAGGCACTCCAGGTGATCAACATCAGGCCAGTGAGTGCCTCGATGCCGGTGAGGTGCCGGAGTTGGCCGACGGCCTCGATATCGCCATAGCCCAGCGTGGTGAAGGTGGTGAAGGAAAAGTAGGCACAGTCCAGCATGGTGCCACTGAAGTTACCTGTTAGCTGGCCCCAGCCCTCGGCGTGGTGCATGAAATAAAAGGCCGTGGCGAAGATCCACACTTGCAGGGCATGGGCGGTCAGACAGCCCAGCACCGCCACAATCAAACGGAAATGGTGGCTTTGGCGCATGCGTGCGAGAAGGCCGCTTAAACGGATCAGGACTTCGTTATGTATCACCACAACGGCACACACCAGAAGGATGTTCAGCAGGGTGACGTTGATCAAGGTATCGTGAGTGGCGTCCAACGGAGTCTGTCCTGAAGCCGGGAAACCTGCCGGAGTAATCCGGAACCTGTTGAAAATTGTATAGTAAATTCGTTGCCTTCGCGCATCTTCATTTAATCAGAGTATCGACTGTCCATGTCCAGAAAACTGCTCCCCCTGTTGATGATCGCTCTCGGTATCGCCGGCTTTCTGCTTCTGAAGGTAACCCGGCCGGAACCGGCGGAAGTATCCGCCACCGAGCGCAGCTGGCTGGTTCAGGTGCAGGAAATACGTCCCGCCAAAGCGACTCCGGTTCTGCCATTGTATGGTGAGGTGGTCGCGCCGGATTTGCAGACCATCACCGCGACCCTGGCCGGGCGTATCGACCGGTTACCGGTGCGGGAAGGGCAGCAGGTGAGCGAAGGCGACTTGCTGGTCGCGCTGGATGCCGCCGATATTGAACCGGTACTTGCCCAGGCGCGGGCCCAGGTCGCCGACCTGGAGGCGCAGGTGCGGTCCGAACAGGTGCGATACCGCAACGATCAGCAATCCCTGGAGAGTGAAAAGGCCATTCTGGATAACGCCCGTCGCCAGTTTGAGCGCATTCAGTCGCTGGTTGAGCGCAACCTGGCCTCCCGCGAGAACCTTGAGGCTGCCACCGATGCGCTGGCCAGGGCGGAGTTGACCGTTCGTACCCGGGAGCGGGCCATAGCCGAGCATCCGGCCCGGCTGCAAAGCCTTGAGGCCCGGTTGTCGCAGGCCCGGGCCAGTCTGAGTTCGGCAGAACTGGACGGTGAGCGGGCGGTATCAACAGCGCCTTTTGACGGTATGGTCACCAACCTGCAAGTGGCGGCTGGCGATCAGGTATCCCGCAATCAGGCGTTGTTGAGCATCTATCCGATACAGGGGCTGGAAGTCCGGGCGCGGGTGCCGCAGATGTATCTCGGCGAGTTGGTGGATGCCCTGGCCGGGGGGGCAACACTAACGGCTACCGCCGAGGATTCCGGCCTGCGCTTTGAGCTGGTCCGGTTTGTTGGCCTGTCTGATCCGGCCGGCACCGAGGCGGTGCTGGAGCTGAACGGGGAATCGGGAGCCTTGCGGCCCGGGGCTTTGCAGCCACTGCTGCTGCAGCGGCCAGCAAGGGACAACTTGATTACCATACCCTTCAGCGCACTGTACGGGGCCGACAGTGTTTACATCATGACTGATGATAACCGCATGCAGCGGGTGACGGTGCAACGGGTCGGCGAGGCACTCAGCGAGAACGGTGAGCGCCGGTTGTTGATCGCCAGTGAACACCTGAAACCGGGCATGCACCTGATCACCACCCATCTGCCCAATGCGATCACCGGCCTGAAAGTAAAGCTGGCGGATAGCGAGGGGGCACCGGCCTCATGAGTCGCAAAAAGGGTGTGATCGGCTTTTTTGTCCATCACCGGTTGGCCGGCAATCTGGTGATGCTGGTGATGTTGCTCGGTGGCGTAATGGCCCTGACCCGCATGAATATCCAGTTCTTCCCTACTTTCGCCCTGGATGTGGTCAGCGTGCGGGTGGTGTGGAGTGGGGCGTCGGCCGAGGATGTGGAGCGCGGTATTACCGACCCGCTTGAGCAGCGTCTGCGCAGCGTCGACGGCCTCAAGAAGATGACCTCCACGTCGGCGCAGGGGGTGTCGTCCATTACCCTGGAATTCCATGAAGGCACCGACCCGATACAGGCAGTGGATGACGTGCGCCAGCAGGTCGACGAATTCAACAACTTGCCGGCGGATGCCGAAGAACCGCAGGTGGCCAGGGTCGAACGGTACGAACCGGTGGCCCGGCTGCTGGTTTACGGTGATGTCGACCGGGCCGAGTTGCGCCAGCTGGTGTACCGGTTTGAGGACGAATTACTGGACCGGGGCATCGACCGGGTCACGCTCCGGGGCCTGCCAGAGCAGCAGATCAGTATTGATGTGCCGGTGGAGCGCCTGGAATCCCTGGGCCTTTCGCTGGAACAGATTGCCGATCGGGTGGCGTCGCTGTCCCGTGACCTGCCGGCGGGGATGATGGCTCAGCAGGATGCCACCCGAGAGCTGCGGGCGGTGCAACAGCGACGCAGCCCCCAGGCCTTCGAGACCATTCCGGTACTCAGCGGTGATCGCATCCGCATGCAACTGGGTGACATAGCCATCATCCGCCAGGAAGCCCGGGACAACCAGACGGTCATGGAAAACAACGGCATGCCCGCCGTAGAGCTGCAGCTTCAGCGGGCGGAAAACGGCAACTCCCTGACCGCCGCGCGGGTGTTTGAGTCCTGGCTGACGGATACCCGCCCGACCTTGCCGGCCACCGTAAATATCAAGGTTTACGACGAAACCTGGCAGCTGATTGAAGACCGGATTTCCCTGCTGGTGAATAACGGCCTGGGTGGTCTGGTGCTGGTGGTGGGGCTGCTCTACCTGTTTCTTCCCGGGCGGGTCGCCGCCTGGGTGGCGGTGGGTATTCCCACCGCCTTTCTCGCCGCCCTGGGGGTGCTATGGCTGATCGGCGGCTCCATCAACATGATTTCACTGTTTGCCCTGATCATGGCCCTGGGGGTGATCGTTGACGATGCCATCGTTGTGGGGGAGGACGCGGATGCCCATGCCCGTATGGGAGAGCAGTCCATCTATGCCGCCGAAGGCGCTGCCAAGCGTATGGTCTGGCCAGTACTGGCTTCGTCCCTGACCACGGTGGCGGCGTTCATGCCACTGCTGGTGGTGGGAGGTGTAATAGGCAATATCCTGGGCGATATTCCGGTGGTGATGATCTGCGTGTTGATTGCCTCTCTGTTGGAGTGTTTTGTGGTCTTGCCAGCCCATCTTCGCCATGCCTTTGTCCGCAAGGTTTCCGAGAATCAGCCAGAGCGACGCCCTCACGCCGTGGCCCGTTTGCGCCGGGGATTTGAGCAGCGGTTCGATACCTTCCGCGACGGCCCTTTCCGCCGGTTTTCCCGCTATAGCCTGAAGCACCGGGGCATGACCGTAGCCTCGGCACTGGCGTTGGCCATTGTCACCGTCGGCCTGCTGGCCGGTGGACGGCTTGGGTTCAACTTCTTCCCGACGCCGGAACCATCGGTGTTCTACGCCAATGCCAGCTTTGTGGCAGGCACGGACAAGGACACGGTGGCGCGCTTCATCCGGGAAATGCAGCGCTCACTCACCGAAACGGAGGAGGCCCTGGGTGGCGATCTCGTACTCCATGCCGTGACCACCTACGGCGCTACTCAAGGGGCTGAAGGCAGTTCCCGGAACGATGACGAGCTTGGCTCCATGCTGGTAGAGCTGGTGCCTTCGGACAGCCGTTCCGTGCGCAATGCCGAGTTCATTCGGGAATGGCGCAGCCGAATGACGCTGCCAGCCGGACTCGATGCCCTGAACATCAACGAGCGCCAGGCCGGCCCGCCCGGGCGAGATGTCAATGTGCGACTGACCGGTGATGACGCAGAGGCCCTGAAGCGGGCCGCGGATGAAGTGGCCCAGGCTCTGGATACCCTGCCGGGCGTGCTGGATGTGGAAGACGATATGCCCTGGGGCCGGGAACAGTTGCTCTATCAGGTCAGCCCTTATGGTGAGGCCCTGGGGCTGACCACTGTGGATCTGGGCCGACAGTTACGGGCGGCATTTGATGGCCGGATTGCCCAGATCTACCAGGATGGTCGCGATGAGGTGGAAGTCCGGGTGCAGTTGCCGAGGGCGCAACGGGAGCAATATTCCACCCTGGAGCGCATGACCATCCGCATCCCTGATGGTCGTTTCGTACCGCTGACCCAGGTGATGAACCTGGATCACCGCCAGGGATTCCAGGCCCTGCGCCACGCCGATGGCAAGCTTGCGGTGGAGGTCACCTCGGCGCTGAATACCCGGGTTGCCACCACCGACCAGATTCTTGAAAGCCTGCAGTCCGGGCCTTTGCCGGAGATCGCCAGTCGCCACGGTGTGCGCTACAGCTTTGAGGGCCGCTCGGCCGATCAACGCGAAACCATGGCGGACATGCAAACGGGGCTGCTTATCGGCCTGGCCCTGATGTATGTGGTGCTGGCCTGGGTGTTTGCATCCTGGAGTCTGCCCCTGATCGTCATGGCGATTATTCCCTTTGCCCTGATCGGTGCCCTCCTGGGCCACTGGATCATGGGGCTGCAGCTCACCATACTGTCGCTGTTCGGGTTGTTCGGCCTGTCCGGTATCGTGGTGAATAACGCCATTATTCTGGTGGCTTTCTACAATCAGCAACGGCAGAAGGGGCTGGACATCACGGATGCCCTGAATGAGGCCGCCGTGCAGCGGGTTCGCGCCGTTCTGCTGACGTCCTTGACGACCATCGGGGGGCTGACACCGCTGCTGTTCGAAACGTCGTTGCAGGCCCAGTTCCTGATTCCCATGGCAACGTCGATTGCCTTTGGCTTGGGACTGTCCACCTTCCTGGTGCTGCTGGTGATTCCAGCGCTGTTGTCCTGGGTCGAGCAATTCCGGGAATGGCGTGCCCAACGCAGGAACGGTGCGGCAGAACCTCTGGGGGCTGCCGACTGAATACCGGGAGAAAACATGGCCGATAACCTGATCAGTGCCACCGGCCTGAGCAAACAGTTCGAGAGCGGCGACCAGCATGTGACCGTGTTGCGGGAACTGAGTGTGCATCTGGGGCGAGGCGAGTCGCTGGCGCTCACCGGCCCGTCCGGTTCCGGGAAAAGCACGCTGCTGAATGTTCTTTGTGGTCTGGAGTCTCCCGGTTCCGGTCGGCTGGCGATGTTGGGACAGCCTTTGGCCGGGGATGGCGCGCCAACGGGCAAGGCCCTGGAGCGGGCCTGGTGCGAATTGAGGCAGAGCCGACTCGGCGTGGTCTTTCAGGATGCCAACCTGATGCCGACCCTGTCCCTGCTGGATAATATCCGGTTGCGAGCGCGCCTGGCTGGCCGGGACGACACCAGCGCTGGCAACTGGCTCCAGAGGTTGGGCATTGGTGAGCTGGGCCAGCGTTATCCGGATCAGGTTTCCGGTGGCCAACGCCAGCGGGCTGCGCTGGCCATGGTATTTGTTACCCGGCCGGCACTGATTCTGGCGGATGAGCCGACCGGTAGCCTGGACCGGAGGACGGCTGAGACTGTCGCCGATGAGTTGTTCGAACTCCAGGCCCGCCATGGCTGTGGGCTGGTGCTGGCGACCCACGATGCGGACCTGGCAGCCCGTTGCCTGCATCAACTGGACCTCGGGCACCAGGGCCGGCCCTGAAGACCTATGTCTCCCCGCATCGCATTGTTCAGTCATTATCGTCGTCACCCCCTGCAGCTGGCCGCGCTGGCCGCCATGATCCTGCTTGCCACCGCGCTCTGGACTGGAATACATCACCTCACCAGCCAGGCCAGGGCCAGCCTTGAACAGAGCGAGAGCGCTGTCGCCGAGCGCCAGCAAGTGGTGCGTGAGGACGGCCAGCCGGTCTCGGTGCAGGACTTTGTCACCCTTCGGCGCCAGGGCCTGTGCGTGATGCCTTGGCTGGAAGTGCCGGTACCGGGGCGCGGTCGGCTGGTGGGCATTGATCCGCTGGCGGCCCATTGCTTTGCCGAGCCGGGACACACGCCAACACCCTGGCAGGGCGAACTCGATGGCAAGCCTTTCGTCGATATCAGCGAAGCCGCTGTTCAGGCCTCAGCCGAGGCATCGGCCCTGGTTCTGCTGGTGTCGCAAGCCGACGGTCAGTCGCCACCACCGGCGGGCTACCGCTATCAGGCATTCGCCGTTGCGCCTGACACGGCAGAGCTGGGTGACAGTTTTCTGCTCAACCTGGATGCGCTCGGAGTGCTGGTCCTGCTGATTAGCTCGTTGTTGTTGCGCAGTGTGTTCCTGCTCGGCCTGGCTCAACGTCGGGAAAGCCTGGCTCTGCTGTATCGCTATGGCGTGAACAGGAGCCAGCTCAGCCGGCTGTTGCTGGTGGAAAACCTGCTGCTGGCGTTGGTGTGCATACTGCCCGGGGTTTGGTTGGGGCGGGCGCTGGCACTGGTTTTGGCAGATGGCTTTGGGCAGGCCCTGGAAGGCCTGTTCGACCGTCCGCTCTATGCCGGTGGAGGGGAGGACTGGTGGCTGCCAACCCTGACCATGGTGGCGGTGGTCGTGGCCGCTTGCCTGGCGGGCGTTCGGGACTCGTCGGGGCCGCTCCGGACTCGGGTGCAACTGGCATTTTTCATGGTGCTACTGGTTTTGGGGCTGGCACTATCTCTGTGGGCACCAACTCTGATCTGGCTGTTCCTGGCGGTGGCGCTGGTTTTTCTCGCTGCCGGTTGGCTGGCCCCGCTGGCGATTGCCGGGGTTGTCCGCTGGCTGGCCCGTAACACCGGGGATCCGCTGATTCGCTGGCGTCTACAGGAAGTCGCAGTCCTGGTGCGTCGGCTGGCGTTACCGCTGGTGGCCCTGCAGTTTGCCTTGGCACTGGTGCTGGCGGTTCATGCCCTGGTAACCACGTTCGAGGACACCTTTGACCAGTGGCTGGGGCAACGGCTGGAAGCGGATTACTACATTGAAGTACCGCAAGGGGCGGATATCACCGCTGCCGTAAGCTGGCTGGCGGCAAAGCCGGAGCTGGTGAGCCCGGAATTGTGGCATCAGGTGATTCGTGGGCGGGCCAGCGTGCAGGCAGCATCAGGCAGGGAGCCGGTGCCTGTCGATGTGTTTGCGCTCGGGCCGGTCAGTCACCTGGTGCAAAACTGGCGCCTGCTGGCGCAAACAGAAACGCCCTGGCAGGCGTTGGCGCGGGGCGAGGGGCTAATGGTCAATGAGCAGTTGGCCAGAAGGCAAAAGCTTGCAGTAGGCGACCGTCTCATTGTCAGGCTTGGCGCCCGTCGGTTACAGGCTCCGGTGCTGGCCGTTTATCCGGATTACGGGCGGCCCTCCGGTGAGGTGCTGGTGCCGGCGAGTCTCTTGCCCGAGGACTTTGAAGCCCGCTTTCGAAGCCTGTCGATAAGCGCGGGCATCGAAGAGATCAAAGTGGTTGAGGCGCAACTGGCCCGGCTTTGGCATACCCCTCAGCTGACCGTGAGGGATAACCAGGCCATCCGGACCCTGGCCACTGATGTTTTTGATCAGACCTTCTTGCTGACCCGGGCCATGACTACCCTCACGCTGATTCTGGCCGCCGCCGCGTTGTTGCTGATGGTGTGGGTCTTTCTCTCTACCCGCGCCTGGTATTTTCGCCTGCTGATCGTCTGGGGTATGCCCCAACGCCAGGCCGCGACTCAGCTCACCCGGGTTTCCCTGGCTCTGATTCTTGCGGTATTGGTTTGTGCACTGCCACTTGGCGTGTGGCTCACCTGGATTCTGGTCCAGCGCGTCAATCCGCTGGCTTTTGGCTGGTCACTGCCGATGGCGGTGTACCCGGGGTTCTGGATCGAGCTGGCCGTGTTGGCTCTGATCATCGGCCTCAGCATTGCCTTGCTGATGCGCCTGCAACTGCGTCGCCCGGCCTCGGCGCCGGAGTCCGCCCACGGGCTGCAGGGAGGGGAACGATGAATCTTTTCGTTATCGTACTTCTGGCGCTGCTACTCACCGCCTGTGATCGGGCAGAAGAGCCGAGCGGATTCGCAGGCCTTGCCGGTGTGGCGGAATCTGAGCATGAGATTCAGTTCCTGCAGCCCGGGCCCGGAGACCGGCTGTCCTTCCCCGCCGATTTAGGCCCTCATCCCCAGCACCGCATTGAATGGTGGTATCTCACCGCGAATCTGGAAACCGAAAACGGCAGGCCGCTGGGTCTGCAATGGACGCAGTTCCGGCAGGCCTTGACCCCGAGGTCCGTTGAATCCGAACCGCCGAAGCCGGCACTCTGGCCTCTGGAGGCTGCCTGGATGGCTCATGCAGCGGTGAGCTACAACGGTCAGCACCGCTTTGCCGAAAAGCTCGCCAGGGGTGATGTCGGGCATGCCGGGGCCACCGCCCAACCTTTTTCAGTCTGGCTGGATCACTGGCACCTGAGGCCAGCGAGCGGACACGTTGGCTGGCAGCTGTCGGTCGCTACAGAACACTGGTCCTACGATCTGTCGTTGCAGCCGCAAGGTGATCCTGTCGCTCATGGTGACGACGGTTTCAGCGCCAAATCCGCCAGTGGCGAAGGCTCCATGTACTTCAGCCTGGTAGATCTGAAAATTGAGGGAACGGTTACCCTTGAGGGTGACACGTTGAGGGTGGCGGGCACTGGGTGGTTCGACCGGGAGTGGAGCAGCCAGTTTCTCAAAGCCGGACAGCAGGGCTGGGACTGGTTTGCCCTGCATCTGGATTCGGGGGACAAGCTGATGCTGTTCCAGTTGCGGGAAACACAACAGGCGTTCCGCTCGGGTACCTGGATTCCAGCCACGGGCGAGCCGGTGGCGCTGGGGCCGGAACAGATCGGGCTGACCTCTGTGGGCCAGCCAGCCGGTTATCCGCGCCGTTGGCAGATAACCCTTCCGGCTTTCGACGTGAACCTTGAGGTCTCCGCGCCGGCAGGGGATTACCGGAATTCCGGGCCCTATCCGTATTGGGAGAGCCCGGTTTCCGTCACCGGAAGCCATTCCGGCGTGGGTTACATGGAGCTTACCGGTTACCAGGCACAATAAGGCCCGGAAACTCACTCAACGGCATTGGCACCGATACGGTGAATGCTGAGGTCGGCACCGTTGAACTCTTCTTCCTCTGTCAGTCTCAGACCGCTAATGGTTTTGATGGCACCGTAAACGATGAGCCCGCCGGCAAAGGCCACGATCACACCGGCCACCGAGCCAATAATCTGCGACATCAGGCTGACGCCACCCAGGCCCCCGAGCGTTTCCTGGCCGAAGATACCGCAGGCAATGGCGCCCCAGACACCACATACGCCATGCAAGGGCCAGACACCCAGAACATCATCCAGCCGCTCGATTTTCGCCTGTGCCCACTCGAACAGATAGACAAAGATGGCACCGGCCACTCCCCCGGTAATCAGGGCGCCGACGGGGTGCATCAGGTCTGAGCCGGCGCACACCGCCACCAGTCCGGCCAGCGGACCGTTGTGAATGAAGCCAGGGTCTTTGCGGCCGAGCAGCATGGAAACCAGAATACCCCCCACCATGGCCATCAGACTGTTGACCGCAACCAGGCCACTGATGCCGTCCAGAGTCTGGGCCGACATGACGTTAAAGCCAAACCAGCCCACGGTCAGAATCCAGGCGCCGAGGGCGAGAAACGGAATGTTGGAAGGGGCAAAGGCCACGACCCGACCGTTGCGATAGCGACCGGTGCGGGCGCCGAGCAGCAGTACCGCAGCGAGAGCAATCCAGCCACCGACAGCATGCACCACAACGGAGCCGGCGAAATCATGGAATGACGCACCAAACTGGTTCTCCAGCCAGGCCTGGAAACCAAAGTTCCCGTTCCAGATCAGGCCCTCAAAGAAAGGATAGACGAAGGCCACGATCAGGCCCGAGGCAATCAGCATGGGGTAGAAGCGGGCACGCTCTGCGATGCCGCCGGAAACGATCGCCGGAATGGCCGCGGCGAAGGTCATCAGGAAGAAAAATTTGACCAGTTCATAGCCGTTGGCGGAGGTGAGTTCGGCGGCGCCATTGAGAAAGTGCCCGCCATAGGCGATGTAGTAGCCGATGAAAAAATAGGCGACTGCGGATATGCCGAAGTCGGTCATGATTTTAACCAGGGCATTGACCTGATTTTTGTGGCGAACTGTGCCCACTTCCAGGAACGCAAAGCCGGCGTGCATGGCCAGCACCATAATGGCGCCAATCAGAATGAAGAGCGTGTTGGCGCTCTCGGTCAGGGTGTGTACGGCACTCGTGATGTCCACGGGTTTTTCTCCTGAGTGTTTTGATTACGCGGCTTCTGATGAGCCGTTGTGCATTGTTGGGGTGCGACTCAAGCAAGTGCTGTTCCAAAACAATGCATATCAAGTACTGCAGGGGGGTTGGAGAACCTGAGGGCGCCGAGGGAGGTATTTATCTGCGTCAAAGTGCACCAGAGGCGTGCGCATCAAGGGCTTGTGCACCAATCTGGATAGGGCGCGAGGCAAGGTTTTACTACCAGGTAATCTCGCTGGGCGTATCCCGACCGGGCTCAATGCCAATAATGGCTTCCTGCGACTCGCTTTCGGAACGAATCAGCTCGCGAAGGCGCAGTTCCTGCTCTTCCATGGGCTCGGACAGATCGATAACGATTTCAACCCGCCGGTTCTTGGCTCGGTTTTCCGGCGAGGTGTTGGGTACCCGTGGTTCGGTGTCGGCCAGACCGGTCACCCGGATGCGGTCCGGAGTCACCTGCTCCCGAGCCAGCAGAACATTAGCCACCGCGGCGGCACGGGCTGCGGACAGGTCCCAGTTACTGTAGAAACGTTCGGTGCGGATGGGCACGTTATCGGTATGGCCTTCAATGGCGAGGTCGCCGGGCATGTCGGCCAGAACCTCCGCCATATCCAGCAGCAGGCCCTCGAATTCCCAGGTCAGTTGGGCTGAACCTGAGGCAAACGAGCCCTTCTCCTCAATGCGAATGATGATGCGGCGCTGATCTTCCGAGACGTTGATCCGGCCATCCATAATAGCCGGTTCCAGCACTTCAAGAATCCGGGCCATGTTGGCGTCCATCTGTTCCTGGATGGATTCCTCAATGGCTTTCTCTTCGGGGCTTTTCAGAGTCTGGATTTCGGGCTGTACGTCGGTGGTGGTCTGTTTGACTTCATTGACCACAGTGGGCTCTGGCGGCGCCGGCGAAAACTTGTCGAAGATCGGGCTGGTGCCCTGAGGGATCTCAAGCGCAGGCACTTCCCGCTGCACCCCGAAGGCCTTGGAGAGTTCACCGGCGATCTGTTTGAACTTCTGGGCGTCGATTTCCGAAAACGACAGGAGCAATACGAAAAAGCACATCAGCAGCGACATCAGGTCGGCAAATGTGACAACCCACGCAGGAATCCCGGGCTTTTCCTCTTCTGGCAAATCATCCATGTTTAACCGCCTGCCGTTTCCGCATCGCCGTTTCTGGCCCGCTCTTTGGGCGAAAGATAGCTGGACAGCATCTGCTCGATAATGCGCGGGTTGGTGCCTTCCTGGATGGCGACGAGGGCATCAATATAGAGCGATTGCATGCGGGCCTCCTCCGTCATGCGCAGGGACAGCTTGTCGGCAATGGGGGTAGCGATCATTGTGGCGATCATGGCGCCGTAGAGCGTGGTCAGCAGGGCTACGGCCATGGCCGGCCCGATAGACTTGGGATCTTCCATGTTGGACAGCATCTGCACCAGGCCAATCAGCGTGCCAATCATACCCATGGCCGGAGCCACATCTGCCATGGCGGTGAACACTTTTGCGCCCGACCGGTTGTGTTCCAGTGTCATCAGGCGTTCCTTGTTGAGGAACTGCTTGATGGTGTTGCCGTCCTGTCCGTCCACCAGCATCTGAATACCCTGGCCCAGGAATGGACTACTGACCTCCCTCCCTTCGATACCAAGAACGCCCTCTTTTCGAGCGATGCTGGCAATCTCCACCAGTTCTTCGATGCTGGCCTGAGTTTCGGGCAGTTTGAATTTGAACGCTCGGGCTGCCACCTTGAAGGCATCAAAAAACTGGGCAAGACTGAACTTGGCCAGTACTACCAGCAAGGTACCGCCAATCACAATCAGCAGGGATGGCGGATTGATGAACATGCCTGGCGATGCGCCCAGGATAATGGCCGAAGAAATCAGAAGAATGGCGCCGACGAGGCCGATAAGGGTGGCGAAATCCACAGTAACTCCAGAACTGTGCAGGTGACGATTAAGGGGGCGGGAGAATACTCCCTGGTTGATTATTAATCAATGCCCGGTTGGTCCCTCATCCTATGATGAGTGAAGCTCCTTCCATGCAGCGTAGCGGTGCAGATCGGATTCGACCAGTTTAAGGCACAAGGCAACCACACCGGCATCATCAACCAGGCCGAAGCCGAAGATCAGATCCGGAATCAGGTCCAGCGGATTCAGCACGTACAGCAACGCTCCGGCTACCGCAGCGATGGACTTCCAGGGTATGGCCCGGTAGTGGCCGTACCAGTAATCGCGAATCAGCGAGAACATCAGCTTGATATCGGTAGAGAAACGATTCAGCCTGCCGCTGTTTTTGACTTTCTCTTCAACGGCTTTTTGTCGTTCAAGCAGGGCCTCAAGGTCGCCTCTGTGAACCTTGGCACTTTGCTCTTTCAACTCGTTTGCAGCCGTTTTATCTGAGATCCATGCCATACATTGTCACCACTTTGCTCAGCGATTGCCTCAACATAACGAAATCGTGCTGGTTCGTCACCTTCCCAGGCCATTTCAATAATTCGTGAGACTTCCTGGGAGTTCAGGATCGGGCGCTTCATGGTCTTTGGATTTGTGGTGGTCCGGAACGAAGGCCAGCCGTTTTCGAATCAGTACGTCCTGAGCTCTGAGTAATGGCTCGGTATCTGTGGCCGGCTCGGTCAATGTAAAAAGGTAGGCGACGGCTTCTGCGGTTGAGAGTTGCCCGGCCTTTGGGGCCTTTCGGATACGGTAACGCGAAGCCGGTGGATCAGCGAAATGAAAGCAGGGCAACTGCCGGAACTGCGGGTTCAGGTGCAGGATTTTAGCGGCTTTACGCCAGGTGCCATCCAGAACCAGCCACTGGTCGATCTGGGCTGCCGCGTTGCTCTCCACGGGCTGACTGTCAGCACATGGAAACAGCAGTCCGGAACGGGTTTCGGTTAACAGACGCTCCAAGCCTTGATGGGAAAAAGAGGCAGGGCTCTCGCCGACCAGTACCTCCAGCCGGGTCAGGCACTGCTGAAGTACTCGCACAGTACCCTTGCTGTGACCGACTTCTGACGGGTGCTGCAAAATGATGACGCGATGGCGGTTGTCGACCTGCTCGCAAACCTCGCATACGCAGGTGTTCGGGTGCAGGCCGCAGCGGGTACACAGTGCTCTGGCCACGCTTAACCCACGAAAATGCGCTTGGCCAACCCCGCGCCTTTCAGGCCGCGAACGGCCAGGGTTGTAACCAGCCCGCCGATCATTGCCCCGACCACGCCACAGGTAAGAATATCCTGCCCGGTCAGGTACAGTCCGGGGATGTCGGTTTTCGGCCTCAGCCAGCGTTGCTCGAAACGTTCTGGCGTGTGGTCCAGCCCGTACAGCTCACCCTGCTCATAGCGGCAGAACCAGGCGGTCGACAGTGGTGTGGAGGTTTCCACATAGTCGACTTTACCTCGAAGCTGGGGCAATTTTTCGTACATGACTTCCAGAAGCTGCTCGGTGATCCGAGCCTTCAGAGCCTCATAATCCTCGCCCCGTTTGCCCCAGGTGGAGCCCTGCCACGGCTCGAACATTTCCCAGGTGGTGGGCGCCACAATCTCGATGGTGGAGGTTCCGGGCCAGCGGTTCTGGTAGTCCGGGTCTTTGGCTGCCGGGAACGAGATGTAGACTACCGGGAAAGAGGTGTTCCGGGGATCTTTCAGGAATTGCTCCACGTTGCCATCGTGGTCGGCGCTTGGATAAATCCAGAAGTTGGTGCGCGGCAAGCCGAGCTGGTCGGGCGTGCCTTTCAGGCCTATATACAGGCCGATATGGGGCATTGAGGGTTTGATGTGTTCCCGGCTGCCAGGATAGCCAATGCTGTCTGCGACAGACTCGGGTAAAAGCCGTTCGAAAGTATTGATCACACCGGCGTTGCTGATCACCAGCGGCGACCGGATATCATGGCCATCGGCCATGCGCACACCCACGGCTTTGCCCTTTTCGACCAGGATCTCTCTCACGTCGGCGTAGGTGAGCACGTCACCACCGCCGGACTGAATCACCGGGATGATGGTTTTGGCAATTTCCGAGGCACCGCCCACCGGGTAGAAACCACCGTACAGGTAATGTTTGGCAATGAGCGCGTGCACCATGAAGCTCGACTGTTTCGGGGTCACCCCGCAATCGCCCCACTGACCGGTAATGGCGCCAATCAGCTCTTCGTTGGCGGTGAGTTCCCGCAATACGTCATAGGTGGTGCGGTTGAAACAGTCCGGCAGTACCGTTTTCAACCCTCTGGAAACCAGTGGCGCAGCCAGCGCGGGCGAGAGTTTGGACAGGGTATACCATTGCATGCCATCGGCCACTTTTCCGAGCAGAGCCAGGTAACGGTCGATGGCCTCTTCTTCGTCCGGGAAGGACGCCAGTAGCGAGTGCCTCAGGCCTTCCTTGCCGGCCCTGAGGTTGACCACTTTGTCGCCCAGAAAGAACCGGTCGTAGTTTTCATCCATCGGTGCCCATTCGAGCTTGCCGTCGGTGATGTAATCGAACAGCCGGCGGCCGAGGGTGTGGCGCGCGCCCATGTCGCCTATGTAGTGCACGCCCACATCCCACTCGTAGCCATTACGGGCGTAGCTGTGGGTGTAGCCACCGGCGGTGTAATGCTGTTCCAACACCAGTACTTTGTAGCCGGCTTTGGACAGGCAGGCGGCGGTGGTCAGACCGCCGATACCGGAGCCGATCACTACCGCATCATAGGGCCCATCGAGCCGGCTCGCGCGGTAACGGGTACCGATTCGGATTGTACTGGGCTTCAAGGATTTCGAATTTGTATCTACCACCACGCTTTTCCCCACATTTCCGGATTGGCCCAGTTATCGGGATTGTTCCAGGCCCGTTTATGATTGTAAGTATCCAGATTGTAGGTATAGAGCGTGAGTGCGCCGTTCTCGCTTTCGATATCGGCATGACGCTGAAAGCCCAGGGCGATGAAGTCGGTAAAGCCCCAGTCTGTGGTTTGGGGCACCAATACCGCAATCTGATGGGTGCCATAGTTGCGTAACTGTCCCAGTAAAAGCGCCCCTTCTTCGTAGGGGAGATGTTCCAGGGTGTCGGTGATAATGGCCAGGTCGGGCACGGAATCCAGTGGCAGTCGGGCGTTCGGGTCCGCGGTGTCCAGCGTCAGCAAGCGAACGGCTTCCCGTTGCCCGTGCCACACCTCGCTGACCCGGCTGGCGGTGTCGCCACAATACAGAAGGATGTCTGGCTGGCTGGTATCCAGAATCCGGGCCAGTACTTTCTCCGGATGGCTTACAGATGTCGTCATGATAGTGGCCAGTCTGCTGCGTCTACGGTATGCAGGCCCACTGATTGTAGAGCCTCGCCTTGCCAACGATGCACGAAGGCCCCCTCAGGATCGTACTGTTGCGCCTGCTTGTCCAGATTGAACTGCCTGAGCCCGCGGGGATCGGCGCCGACGCCGGCCAGGTACTGCCAGTTTCCGTAGTTACTGGCAACGTCGTAATCCACCAATTGCTGTTCGAACCAGGCGGCACCGTAACGCCAATCCAGTTCCAGTTCATTGATCAGGCAGCTGGCCACCAGCTGGCGCGCGCGGTTACTGATGTAGCCGGTTTCCCGCAGCTGATTCATGGCCGCGTTGACTAT
>NZ_DIHV01000124.1:116128-117616 GCF_002420325.1 Marinobacter sp. UBA5687 | reverse complement strand
GAAATCGGAAATCGAACTGAACGGGTGCGTTAGCATGGCCAGGGTAACCAGGGTCATACCAATACCGGCAATCCCCGCGATGGCGATATCCCGGAAGCGGCGTTTCAGCGGTGTCTCCACTGGCGTCCAGCCCGGCATGTAGTAAAGCGCCAGCATAAGTAGAACAATGGTCACGACTTCCACGGACAGTTGGGTCATGGCCAGGTCGGGCGCCGAGAAGCGGGCAAACGCCAGTGCAACGATCAGGCCGACCACGCTCAGCACAACCAGCGCGTAAAATCGCTGCCGGTGCACGGCTGCCGTCAACAGGGCACAAATGATCAGTACGCCTGCGGCAATGGCCGTGGGCCAGTCCACAGGGCTCAGCCCGGTCTCACCAATGAATATGCCCAGATCCAGCAGTGGCATGGCGGCAACCGCCAGAACGCTGACCACAAGCAGCATGGCGTATCTTTGCAGAGAGCCATTCTCGAGTCTTGCGGTAAAGGCGTTCGCCAGGTCGACGATCCGCAGTACGATCGCTTCGAATACGGCCTTCTCGTCGATTTCCTTGAAGCGTGCGTGGAAATCAAAGAACTTCTGGCGCTGGCTATACATGATCAAACCGCCAAAGAAAGCCGCAAAACTCATGATCAGTGGCAGGTTAAAGCCATGGATAACCGCCAGTTGATAATCCGGCACCTCGCCGCCAAGGGTGGCGTGGGCCGCAGCGTATAGCAGAGGCCCGACCGATACCGCCGGGAACATGCCTACCATGATGCATGCGAAGACCAGGATCTCCACCGGGATTTTCATGTACCGGGGCGGTTCGTGGGGAGGGTAGATGGGCAGATTGACGGGCTTGCCGTTAAAGAACACGTCGTGAATAAAACGTGCGGAATAGGCGACCGCAAAAATACCGGCCAGCGTGGCGACGATCGGCGGCAGCCAGGCCCAGATGCCGGGCAGATTCAGTTGCAGGGACTCGGCAAAGAACATTTCCTTGCTCAGGAAGCCGTTCAGCAGCGGAACCCCCGCCATGGATGACGCGGCCACCATGGCCAGAGTGGCCGTATGGGGCATGTATCGCCACAGGCCGTTAATCCGGCGCATGTCCCGGGTACCGGTTTCGTGGTCGATAATACCGGCGGCCATGAACAGTGAGGCCTTGAAGGTGGCATGGTTGATGACGTGGAATACCGCTGCCACCGCTGCCAGTTCGGTACCCATACCGAATAGCAGCGTGATCAGGCCCAGGTGGCTGACGGTGGAATGCGCCAGAAGCCCTTTCAGGTCGTGCTTGAACATGGCCACGTAGGCGCCAATCAGCAAAGTTGCCATGCCGGTAAAACTGACCATGTAGAACCATTGTTCGGTACCAGCCAATGCCGGGTACAAACGCGCCATCAGGAAAATGCCGGCCTTGACCATGGTGGCGGAGTGCAGGTAGGCCGAAACCGGCGTTGGCGCCTGCATGGCATGGGGCAGCCAGAAATGGAACGGGAACTG
>NZ_DIHV01000124.1:101433-115753 GCF_002420325.1 Marinobacter sp. UBA5687 | reverse complement strand
GTGGGCTTTGATAACATCGCCGGCGGCCAGCACATCGTCCAGTTCAAAACTGCCGACAATGTTGCCGATGATCAGAATGCCCGCGAGCAACGCCAGCCCACCGCCACCGGTCACCGCCAGCGCCATGCGGGCGCCACGACGAGCGTCCTGTTTGTGGTTCCAGAAACTGATGAGCAGGAACGAGGTGAGACTGGTCAGTTCCCAGAAAATCATCATCAGCAAGAGATTGCTGGAGAGTACGATGCCCAGCATGGAGCCTTTGAAACAGAGCAGCAGCGCGTAAAACTTCCCGATATTCTCGGCCGGCTTCAGGTAATAGCGGGCATAGAGAATGATCAACACGCCAATAATCAGAATCAGCAGTGCGAACAGCAGAGACAGTCCATCGAGGCGGAAGCTGAAGGAAATGCCGATCGCCGGTAACCACTCCCAGGATTGCAGGACGGTGCCACCGTTGGCCAGTGTTTCCCAGTGCGGAAACAGGGCAGCCAGGGCAATAAGCGCCGGAACAGAAGAGGCAATCGCAATTGCTGTTCGCCCTCCAAGGGCAAACAGCGGGGCAGCTATAGCCCCCAGAAATGGCAGAAATACAACCAGCGGTAGCGACATCGCAACCTCGTTATCGGTGTTCTTTTACATGAGTACCAAAGGCGTGTTTGCCTGAGTCTAGTCTCCTACCAGCCACCGTGCACGATGAGCATCGGGATCGGGTCGGCATGGATCGGGTGGATTCAGCAGGAAACAGGCGGGTCCGGGAAATACGGAAGGCGTCCCCGATGCCGCGCGATGTCAGCGGTAACGGGTGGGCGGGTGATTCTAATGCAGCCGAAGGACCTTGCGCTCATGGTTGCTCCGTCAGTCAAACTTGAAATGCGATGATACGTGGCCCGTCGGTCAGGTCAAGTCAACTTGCCATTGATCAAGTGTATACTCCCGATAAATAGTCGATGAGAGTGCGCCATGAACAACGCCTATCCCAACCTTCTGAAACCGCTTGATCTGGGGTTCACTGAGCTCAAGAACCGGGTGCTGATGGGGTCGATGCATACCGGCCTCGAAGACCGTTTCTGGAACATCCACAAGTTCGCCCGGTATTTTGCCGAACGGGCGGAAGGTGGCGTCGGGCTCATGGTAACCGGTGGCTTTTCCCCCAACCTGGTGGGGCAGCTGGCCCCGCTGGCGTCTACGATGAATAACCGTGCGACTGCTTTGCTGCATCGTCATGTGACCGGGGCCGTGCATGAAGCGGGCGGAAAAATCTGCCTGCAATTGCTTCACGCCGGTCGTTATGGTTATCAGCCGCTGATTGTGTCGGCCTCGGCCACCAAGGCACCGATCAGTCCGTTCAAGGCCAGAGCCCTCTCGACAAAAGGTGTGGAACGGCAGATCAATGACTTCGTGAATGCCGCCAAGCTGGCTAAATTCGCCGGCTATGACGGCGTTGAGGTGATGGGCTCCGAAGGTTATTTTATCAACCAGTTTCTGTGTGAGCGCACCAACAAGCGAACCGACAAGTGGGGTGGTCCCTACGAAAACCGAATGCGCTTGCCGGTGGAGATCGTTCGCCGCATGCGTGAGGCGGTGGGGCCGGAATTCATCATTATCTACCGCCTGTCCATGCTGGATCTGGTGGAAGGTGGTCAGACCTGGGATCAGATCGTCACTCTGGGCAAGGCCATCGAGAAAGCCGGGGCAACCATCATCAACACCGGTATTGGCTGGCACGAGGCTCGTGTTCCCACCATCGTGACCTCGGTACCCCGTGGTGGCTTTGCCGATGTGACGGCCAAGTTCTATGGCGAGGTGGACATTCCGGTGTGTACCACCAACCGCATCAACACCCCTGAAAAAGGCGAGGAAATCCTTGCTGCCGGAAAAGCTGATATGGTGTCCATGGCCCGCCCGCTGCTGGCAGACAGCGAGTTTGTCCGTAAGGCGGAACAGGGGCGCGGCGACGAGATCAACACCTGCATCGCCTGCAACCAGGCATGTCTGGACCATGTGTTCCAGGCCAAGCGCGCCTCCTGTCTGGTAAACCCGCGCGCCTGCCGCGAGACCGAACTGGTGCTCACGGTTGCGCCTGTGGTTCGACGCGTAGCAGTGGTTGGCGCCGGGCCCGCTGGATTGGCGGCAGCCACCACGGCAGCAAAACGGGGGCATCAAGTGACCCTGTTTGAAGCCGACGACAAGATTGGCGGCCAGTTCAATTACGCCAAACGCATCCCGGGCAAGGAAGAGTTCTATGAAACCCTGCGCTATTTCCAGCGTCAGATTGATCTGCTGGACATCGACCTGCGGCTCGAAACTCGCGTTGAGGCCAAAGACCTGATCGAACAGGGCTTTGACGACGTGATCATCGCCACCGGCGTCAAACCACGAACACCGAAGATTGAAGGCATCGACCACCCGAAAGTGCTTGGGTACCTGGATGTACTGCGCCACAACAAACCGGTGGGCAAGTCAGTTGCTGTGATCGGGGCGGGTGGTATCGGTTTTGATGTCAGTGAATTCCTGACTCACGACTTTGACAAACACCCGGAAGGCGAACAGGTGAGTGTGGCTGAATGGCAGGCGGAATGGGGGGTGAATCCCACGTTTGAGGGCCCCGGCGGCCTGGCTGAACGGGCGCAGACCCCATCGCCCCGCAAGATCTATCTGATGCAGCGTAAAACCGGCAAAGTCGGCGGCGGCCTGGGCAAAACCTCAGGCTGGGTGCACCGAAGCAGCCTCAAGCATCGCGACGTCGAAATGCTCCGGGGTTGCCGTTACGATCGAATCGACGATCAGGGCCTGCACATTACCCTGACCGACAAGGACGGAAAGACCGGTGAAACCAGAGTTCTGGCCGTGGACAACGTCATCATCTGCGCGGGACAGGAAAGCTATCGGGAACTGTTCGACCAGCTTGCTGATAAAGGCGTGAAAGCGCACCTCATTGGCGGTGCTGATGTGGCGGAAGAGCTGGATGCCAAGCGGGCCATCCGTCAGGGAACCGAAATTGCGGCAGCCATCTAAAAAGTGACCTGCTACGTCATCAGTTGACCGGAATTGGCGTTCGATAGCTGTTGTCTGGATAAATGGCTATCGAACGGTTTTCAGGGCATTGGAAATCGCCTCTGCTTCGGCTTCCAATACCTGGCAGCGCAGGCTGTTACCCTGCTGACTGGCCTGCGCGAGCTGCTTGCGCTTCATATCGTACAGCCGGTTAAGTACATCGGCCCGGCTCTGCTTCAACGGTGCGTTCATAGAAACGACCTCCCCCGAAGGGTTAAAACTGTCAAGATTATTTACGTACGGCGGCAAAAAAACGCCTACAAGACAGTTTGATGCATAACCCGCGCCACAGAAACGCTACCAAAGACTGAATTGTGACCTGTAACACCATACTATCGGCCGAATTTCGCCCGATAGGCGCCCGGTGAAAGCTTCGTATGCCGACGAAACAGCCGGCTGAACGAACTCACATCCTCGTACCCGACCGCCCGGGTGACCGACTCAAGCCCTTCCGTTGTGGATTCGAGTAGCCGGCGAGCTTCCTCCACCCGAAGCAGCTGCAGATAGGTGGACGGTGAATCCCCCGTCGCCTGCCGGAACCGACGTAACAGCGACCTTTCGGACAACCCGGCGAAGCTGGAAAGCTCTGGCAATGAAACCGGCTCTCTGAAATGCGCCTCCAGCCAATCCTGAACCTGGTGAATCACCTTGTCTGAATGGTATCGCTTGGCCTGCAGCACGCTATATGGCGCCTGGCTCGTGCGCCCGGCGTCAATCACAAACGCCTTCGCCAACTCCCGGGCCACCTGCGCACCTGCCAGCCGCTCCACCAGATACACCCCCAAATCCCACCAGGCCATACCACCCCCTGCGCACGCCACAGGGCCATCAACCGTGACCAGCTTGTCGGCATGGAGATTTACAGCCGGAAATTGCCGCCTGAACTGATCGCCAAACCCCCAATGCGTGGTGGCCTCCCGGCCATCCAGTAACCCCGCCGCCGCCAACAAAAACGACCCGGTACAATTACTGGCCACCCGAACATCGCCGGGCGTTGCATCCTGAAACTGAGAAAGCCACTGAATCAACGGACTGTTGGTTTGCAGAGCTTCATCAATAGGTGCACCAATGGTCGGAATAATCAGCAGGTCATCGGCACCCAGTTCGTCAACATCCTGCCAGGAACCATCCGCAAGCAAGGTCACGCCATTGATGCATCGGCAGGGCTCGCCATCCTCGGTCAGCAGACGGGTTCTGAACCATGCCGTCGGCTGCTCGCCATGAATTCGGGCCCAGGTCACTCCGGCCAGGCGAAACAGGTCGATCATACCGGTGATGGCGCTGGCCAGAGCTCCGTTAAAGCCGATGATAGTGACGGTTTTCACTGGGAAAATTCCTGTTTTCTGGCTTGTGGCGTTGCATGAACTGGCATGACGGCATTCTCTAAATCAGGCCGCTGGCATGGGGATTCTCTTCCGGGAGTGTGCGCAGCAGGGAAGCTGCGCTCAAGCCCTCAGGGATGGGTTCACGGCGTCTCCCGGAAGAGAATCCCCATGGCAGTGGCCGTCTTGCTAACGCAAAGGTTGGCGGAATCAGCCAAGAATAAGTCAGAAATGACAATTCCAACAACCATAGCCGTTATGAGACGCTATGGCCAATCAACAGGAGACCAAGAATGACCGACACCCTGATAGACCGCCGCGACCTCGCATTCCAACTCTACGAGGTGATGGACACCGAATCTCTCATCCAGCGCGAACGCTTCAGCGAACACAGCAAAGAAACCTTCGATGCCGTCATCGAAACCGCCGACAAAATGGCGAAAGAAAAATTCGCCAACCACAACAGTGCTGCCGACAAAGACGAACCCAAATTCGTCAACGGCCAGGTAGAAATGCTCCCGGACGTCAAACAGGCCTTCGATGCCTACGCCGAAGCCGGCTTCCTCGCTGGCCGATACGACTACGACCTCGGCGGCATGCAATTGCCGGAATCCGTCATGGCGGCCTGCAACGGCTTCTTTACCGCCGCCAATCCCGGCACCGCTGGCTACCCGTTTCTGACCACCGCCGCCGCCAACCTGATTCGTGTATTCGGCAACGACGAACAGAAAACCAAGTTCCTGCCCAACATGCTCAGTGGTCGCTACAGCGGCACCATGGCCCTGACCGAGCCCCACGCCGGCTCAAGCCTGGCGGACATCCGCACCTCCGCTACGCCCACTGACGACGGTCACTACCAGATCAAAGGTGCCAAGATCTACATCTCCGGCGGTGAACAGAGCATCACCGAAAACATCGTTCACATGGTGCTTGCGAAAATCAAAGGCGCACCGGCGGGCGTAAAAGGCATCTCCCTGTTCATCGTCCCGAAATTCCATGTGGACGAGAACGGCAACCCAGGCGACCACAACGGCGTCAGCCTCGCCGGCCTGATCCACAAACTCGGCTATCGCGGCACTACCAGTACCGCCCTGAGCTTCGGCGATGATGCCCACTGCCACGGCTACCTGGTAGGTGAACCCCATCAGGGCCTGAAGTACATGTTCCAGATGATGAACGAAGCCCGCATCGGCGTTGGCTTTGGCGCCGCGGTGATTGGCTATCGGGGCTACATGCACAGCCTGGAATACGCCAAGGACCGCCTGCAGGGTCGTAAAGCCAGCGAAAAGAATCCGGAAAGCCCGCAAGTACCCATCATCGACCACGCGGACGTACGCCGCATGCTGCTGGCCCAGAAAGCCTACAGCGAAGGCGGCCTGGCGCTCTGCCTCTACGGCGCTCGCCTGATGGATGATCAGCACACCCACCCGGATGACCAGAAACGAATGGAAGCCGGCAAGCTGCTGGATTTGCTTACCCCGGTGATTAAAGCCTGGCCCTCGGAATACGGTCCGAAAGCCAACGACCTGGCGATCCAGGTCTACGGCGGCGCCGGTTACACCCGTGAATACCCGGTAGAACAATGCTGGCGCGACAACCGCCTGAACCCGATTCACGAAGGCACCAACGGCATCCAGGCCCTGGACCTGCTGGGCCGCAAAATCTGGCAGGACCAAAGCCACGGCCTGCAATTACTGATGCAGGAAATGCAGGCTGACCTGCAAGCGGCCACCACCGAGCGCTGCCAGCAGTGGGCGTTGTCCCTCAGCGAAACCCTGCAGCAGGCAGTAAAAGTCACTCAGAGTCTGGGCAAATCCCTGATGGGCGGCGAAGTCGACAAAACCCTGGCCAATGCCAGCTGCTACCTTCACCTGTTCGGCCACATCATCGTCGCCTGGATGTGGTTGCGGCAGGCTAATGCGTCAGCTAACGCTCTGGCCTCTGCCAACAGCGACAGCGAACGCAACTTCTACCAGGGCAAACTGCAGGCCGCCCAGTACTTCTTCCACTGGGAATTGCCCACCGTGGCTCAGGATCTGGTGCTGCTGCGGAATCAGGATGATACGTGCCTGAATATGAAGGCCGATTGGTTCTAGTTTTGGTGCTCTTTGTATCACTAGCCTGCGAGTATTGGGGATAGTGCGATCGGCTGGGCGCCCTTTCAGGGACACGCTACGAGCACGTCCATGTGCGCTCGACTGTGGCCATCCATGGCCACAGACGGTCCCTGAAAGGGCGCCCAGCCGCTCACACCCAGACAATGGTGCGGTTCGCTAGCCAGTGATGCGGAATTCGAAAAAATTTGAGCTCTATTTCTAAGCCTGCCGCCACCAAAACACCCAGGCTAGGTTCCCAAAGTCGAGGACAAACATATGTCACTGGTAAACATAGAAAAACAGGGCCACATCCTGAAGATCGGCCTGAACCGCCCGGAAAAAATGAACGCCATGAACCGGGCCATGTACCACGAAATCGCTGCTGCCTATTACCAGCTCCAGAACGATCCGGAGCTGCGCGTGGCAGTGATGTACGCTGAAGGTGACCACTTCACCAGCGGCCTGCAACTGGATGACTGGGCCGGCGTGTTCGCCAACGGTAAAGGCATTGAACCCGGCGAAGGCGAACTCGACCCCTTTGACATTACCGGCGATAGCCTCACCAAACCCGTGGTATTCGCCACCCAGGGCATCTGCTTCACCTGTGGCGTCGAGATGATGCTCAACACCGACATCCGCGTGGCTGCGAAAGGCACCCGCTTCGCTCAGTTGGAAGTGAAACGTGGCATCTTCGCCTGCGGTGGCGCCACCATTCGCCTGCAGCGGGAAATCGGTTGGGGCAACGCCCAGCGCTACCTGCTCACCGGCGATGAATGGACCGCGGACCAGGCTTACCAGTGGGGCCTGATTCAGGAACTGGTGGAACCCGGCGAACAGCTCAACAAAGCCATGGAAATCGCCGAAAAGATTGCCAAAGCCGCACCTCTGGGCGTTCAGGGCAGCCTGAAATCGTCCAAGATTGCCGTGTCCGAAGGCCAGGAAGCGGCCAAGGAACGTCTGTTCCCGGAACTACGCCCGGTCATGGCCAGCGAAGATGTCAAAGAAGGAATCCAGTCATTCCTGGAGAGAAGAGAGGCGGTGTTCAAAGGCAAGTAGCAGGATTGCCTTGTTAATCGAGATTTAGTCCTTAGCGAATCGTCGAATCAGCGACTATCCCACGGAAGCGAAAGCGACGGGTTGGGGCCACCCTTCCGGGAGTGTGCGCAGCAGGGATGCTGCGCTCAAGCCCCCATGGATGGGTTCATGGCGTCTCCCGGAAGGGTGGCCCCAACCCGCAGCCGGCACCATAACCGACAGGCTAGGGCCAGCAATCAAGCCAATAAATCAGTCAGATCTCAGGCAGCTTCAGACTCAGCCCCCCGAGCCGCAGCCTCCGCCGCCACTTTCGCAGCGTAATCCGCATACTTGGCCATCAACTCCTCCTTGCGATCAGGGTCCCAGTTGATCTTCGACAGATCCCCTTCATAGTGGTCAATCACCCGCTTATCCATCGTCTCGTACCACCACTGGGGCAGGTAGGCCGGCAACAACATCGATGCGTACCCTCCTGGCAATTGCGGCGCCTTCTCAAAATGGCGCAAGGCCTGGAAACTCCGGGTCGGATGGGCGTGGTGGTCAGAATGCCGTTGCAACTGATACAGGAACAGGTTGGTCACAATGTGATTGCTGTTCCAACTGTGCTCCGGCTTCGTGCGCTCATACTTGCCATTCTTGTCCTTCTGCCGCAACAGACCATAGTGCTCGATGTAATTCACACTCTCCAACAGACTCGCGCCATAAACCGCCTGCGCTGCCAGGAACGGCACCGCCCTTGGGCCACAGACCAGCGTCGTGGCGCCAAAGAACCCGGCCGTCATGGCCCAACCCTGTAGCAGTTCGTTATCAAAACTCCAGAAGCTCTTACCCTTGCGTTCCAGCCGAGCCTTTTCGATCTTGACCGACGACTTGATGCCGCCGAACACGGTTCGGGGCAGGAACTTCCAGAAACTCTCGCCCATTCGGCTGCTGGCGGGGTCCTCCGGTGTGGCTACCCGCTTGTGATGACCAAAATTATGTTCCACCACAAAGTGGGTGTAGGCGGTGGGAGCCAAGGCGGCCATGGCCATCAGTTTGTTCAGTTTATTGGACTTATGGCCCAGTTCATGGGCGGTGTTGATGCCTACCCCGTTGATGGCGCCTACGGTCAGGGTCAGGCCGATCTTGTCCTCGAGTGGTGTGTTTTTCCGGCTGGCCAGCCAGGCGCCCATGAAGGTCATGGCGTACTGGGTGGGGATAAACGCCTTCACAATACGGTCGTAATACTTGTCCTGCTCCAGGGTCTTTACCGCCGATTCAGGAGGATTGCTCTTGTCTTCACCGATCGCCCGGTCCAGCGCCGGAATAATGCCGTGCACCAGTGCTGGCCCGGTCCAGGCCAGAGCCTTCAGTCGTTTCGGGGCCAGGGCGTAGCCAGTCAGAGCGGCAAGGCCAATGCCTGGAAGCGCAGGCCCCAACAGCCACATATAGCGCTTGGGATCTTTCCAGGTCTCGGCCTTGGTGGCGGTGTCTTTTGAATCCGGTGCCCCGGTTTTCCGGGGCGCGGCGACCTGGTGCGTGTCGAGCGAGGATTTTACTTTGGCGTTCATATGGGCTCTCCGTGGAACTCGTTGTGTTTGTTTGTTCAATTTATGTCGGACAATCTGGCAATACAACAAGTAAGAGAGTCTGGTTAAGCGAACTGGCCTCTAATGACAATCAGGCTCCAGCTGGCGAATCCAGAGCTTGTGGTCCAGACTTTTGGAAACAAAAAAAACAGGGAAGCGTCGAATGAGTGCCATAAATCCATCTCCGGCCACTATGTCCTGGACGTTGCAGCACCGGCTCCAGGAATACGCGCGCGCCATGAAGCTGGCAGAAATCATCTATCAGGACCCGAATGGGCAGGTCTGCGTGGTTCACGGCGTTATCCGGGAAGTGCTTAGCCGGGCCGGGCGGGATTTCGTGGTGCTGGGAAAAGGACAGGTGGTCTCAGCGGACCACATCATCATGATCGACGGTGAGCGGTTAACGAAAGGGTAATCGCCCGGTAATTGCTATTGACCGCGGGCTGCCTCTACTCTGTTGGCGTTGTACACATATACCGACAGAGGGACATGTTATGAACAAGTTTACCTTGAGCGCACTCGCACTGGTTGCCACGCTTGGACTTTCTGCCTGCAGCTCCGAGAGCGATGAAGGCGCGGATTTTGAAGAAGCGGGTGAAAATGCCGAGGAAATGATGGACGACGCCGCTAACGCCACCGAAGAAACCTGGGAAGAAGCCACGGGTCAGGATGAAGGCGTGATTGGTGAAATGCAGGAAGGTGCCGAAAACGCCGGCGACGAGATTGAAGAAGCCGCGGATGAAGCGGGTGACTCCATGGAAGAAGCAGCGGACTCCATGGAAGAAGGCTACGACGAAATGACTCAGTGATCAGCTGAGTTGCATCGCGCGGTTGCGGGGCCTTTTGGCCCCGTTTCTGTTTCTGCCTTACCGGTTGTCATCGAACGTTCAACATTCTGACTTAAATCTGTTTACGTCCTGTCACATTACTTGCCGACACTTGCCTCTCGAAATAAAGGACTTGTCCACCAATCCGAGAGAGGCAAACCATGGCCAAGCACGATCTTGATCCCAATTACCTGGACCCGAACTACGAGCCAGTCGTCAATCATTCCGAAAACACCCCGTTCCATCAGGTACTGTCTGCCAGAATGCAGCGTCGTACCGTCATGAAAGGTAGCGTAGGCGCCGCTCTGGCCAGCGTTATGGGGTTGGGGCTTGCCGGTTGTGGCAGTGACAGTGATAGTGACAACGATGGCGGTACTACCGGTGGAAACACATCCAGCACTGAACTGGGTTTCAAGGCTGTCCCTACTTCAACCGCGAATCAGGTCGTTGTTCCCGAGGGATACTCCTCTGAAGCGTTTCTTCCCTGGGGCACGCCAATTACCGGGTCTTACCCGGCCTATAAGCCGGATGGCACCAATACCGGAGAAGAGCAAGAGCAGCAAATGGGCATGCATCATGACGGCGTGCACTTTTTCCCGATTGATCTGAAAGCCGGTGGTAACAGCTCCAGCGAAGGTCTGTTGGTGATGAACCATGAGTACATCAATCAAGGCGCTTTGCATGCCAACGGGGCTACCTACATCAACGGTATGCGTCCGGCCGATGAAGTGCGCAAGGAAATCGCCGCGCACGGTGTGTCTGTGGTTCATATCAAACGCGACAACAACGGCAAGTGGGATATTGTTTTCGGGAGTCCGTTTAATCGCCGGGTTACGGGTAATACCGAAATGGATATCCGTGGTCCGGTGCGTGGTTACGACAAACTGGTCACCAAATACAGTCCGGATGCAACGGAAACCCGCGGTACTCTGAACAACTGCGCGATGGGCCCGACGCCGTGGGGAACTTACCTTGCGGCTGAGGAAAACTGGCACGGGTACTTCGCTAATAGCGATGCAACGCAGCCCCGGGAGCAGACCCGCCATGGCGTCGGCGGCGGATGATTACCGGAATGAGGCCAATACCTACGGTTTCATGGTGGAAATTGACCCGTTTACTCCAGAGAGCAAACCACAGAAGCGAACCGCGCTGGGCCGCTTTGGTCACGAGGGTGTGATTTTTGCGCCGGTTAAGGAAGGTGAGCCGGTCGTATGTTATTCCGGTGATGATTCCCGTTTCGAGTACATCTACAAATTTGTCTCCTCGAAGCCCTATTACGCTGCAACGGCCGGCGGCTACCTCCTGGACGAGGGCACGCTCTACGTGGCTCGCTTTAATGACGATGGCTCGGGGAACTGGCTGGCGCTGGATCTGAACGATGCGGATTTTGCTGCCAAAGTGGCTGCGGCCCAGGGCGAAATGGTTGGCAACGTTCAGTTTGACGGTTTTGAGAATCAGGCTGATGTTTTGTTGAACACTCGCCTGGCTGCCGACATCGCAGGTGCGACCCCGATGGATCGCCCGGAGTGGGGGGCTGTAGATCCGAATTCCGGTCAGGTTTACTTTACGCTGACCAATAACTCCCGCCGGACGGAGGAGCAGGTTAACGCGGCAAATCCGAATGCCAACAACCGGACCGGTCATATTATTCGCTGGAGCGAAGACGGCAACGACCACACTGCGACCAGCTTTGACTGGGATATCTTCGTGTTCGCCGGTGAGCAGGGCACGGAAACCGTGGTTGACGACCAGGTTATCGTATCTCTGACTGATGACAACATCTTCAACAGTCCGGATGGCCTCTGGTTCGATTATAACGGCCGCCTCTGGATTCAGACCGACGGCTCCGATGCAGCACCTTATCAGAACAACATGATGCTGGCGGCCAACCCGGAAACCCGCGAGATCAAGCGTTTCTTCGTTGGGCCGGTTGGCTGTGAGGTTACAGGCGTTGTCTCCACACCGGATGTGAAGACCATGTTCGTCAATATCCAGCACCCGGAAGCAAACTGGCCGGATGCCAACGATCCGCGTCCGCGTGATGCAACGGTTATCGTTACCCGCGATGACAGCGGCGTTATCGGTGCCTGATCAGCCATAACGGTTGTCAGGCGCTGCCAAAAAGCCCGGGCGGACTCGTTCCGCCCGGGCTTTTCTCTTCTGTATTTCAGATTTCCTTCCAGATGCCGATAAACTCCTTGGGCCCTGCAATAGTGGTATCTTTAATCCACTAAAGTAGCAGTTATTAACTCATATCATTTCTTTACTCTCCGGGATGGCCTGCAATAACAACATGCTTGCGTTAGCAATGATAAAGATGAGGGCACCATGGGTTTACTCGATCGCACTGCAATTTTATGGGGGGTGGGCATTGCTGTTGCGCTCGGTATTGCCTGCATTCTGGTGGCTCCGTTGATGGGGCTCGATGCCGCCTCTCTGTTAATCGGGCTCCTTGTGGGCCTTGCTGCTGCGGCTTGCTATCTGGTTTTACGGGTGCTTGAACCAATAGAGCGTGGAATCAACGACCTGAATGATGGCTCCCTGGCTGACAATCATCCCTTGCGGGCTCAGTGTGCGCACCTTCTGGCGGATGCCCGTGTGGGCAAGGCCCTGGTTGAAACCCTCTCGGCCAGTGCCGACAAGAATGCCATCTCGGCCGCCGAAGTCTCGTTTGCGGCGGATCAGGTGAAGCAGCGCCTGGACCGACAGGTTGAAGAAACCGCTCAGATGGCCGACTACGCCGGCCAGATCACGGAATCGGTTCGGGAATCATCGGAACAGGCCACCAACGCCGCCACCATGGCATTGCAGAATCGCGAAGTCAGCGTGGAGGGGCGTCAGTCATTGGTGTCGGCCATTGAAAATGTGCGCTTGGTGCATCAACAGTCGGAAGAGAACCTCAGGTTGATTCAGGCCCTGCACGAAAAATCCGGCAAGATCCAGGGCGTGACGTCCACCATTCAGGGTATCGCCGAGCAGACTAATCTTTTGGCACTGAATGCCGCCATTGAGGCGGCCCGCGCCGGTGAACAGGGCCGCGGGTTTGCGGTGGTGGCTGATGAAGTCCGGCAGTTGGCCGGGCGCACTGCCCAGGCCACCAGTGAAGTGGCAGACACCCTCGACGAAATCCAGAATGACACAACCAAGATTGTGTCCCGCATTGAATCTCTGGCGAAAACCGTGGAAGACGGGCTGGCATCTGTAGAGAGCGTTGGCGGCCAGCTGGATCAGATTCGGGATCAATCCGACCGGGTTCAGCAGCAGGTTGCCCGTATTGCCGAGATCGACCAGAACAACGAGCAGAGTCTGGCCCAGGTGTTTTCGGCTATTGAGTCTGTCCGTGACCATATATCCGAAAGTGATACCAGTGTGGCATCGCTGGCGGACCAGGCTTCCACGTTGATGGAGCTGGCGGAGAAGGCGAATGCTGCCTTTGCGCTGAACAGCAGCGAAAGCTACCACCGGCCGTTTTATGAGAAAGCACTGGAAGGGGCGCAGCAGATTGGCCAGTTGTTTGAGGCGGCAATTCGAGAGGGCCGTTTGAGTGAAGCGGCGCTGTTTGACAAGAAGCGAACACCGATTGCCAACACCCAGCCCCAACAGTATTCCAGCAGCTTCGATCGGTTTACTGACCAGATGTTTCCGGCAATACAGGAGCCCATCAAGAAATCCCATGAGGCCATGGTGTTCTCCATCGCCTGCGCGCCGGACGGTTATGTGCCTACCCATAACAAGGATTTTGCCCACCCGCCGAGTGGTAATCCGGAAGTGGACCTGGTGAAAAGCCGCAGCAAGCGACTGTTCAATGACCGCACTGGCATACGCTGTGGGAGTCATACCGAAAGTATGCTGCTCCAGACCTATCGCCGGGACACCGGTGAGATCATGCACGACCTGTCGGTGCCCATCTATGTGAACGGTAAGCACTGGGGCGGTTTCCGGGTTGGGTATCGGCCGGCGGGGAATTGATCGCACTGGGCTCCAGCCAAGGCTGTGATAGACTGCCAGGGACGTAACAAGGAGAACACCTGTGTCCGAAACCGAGTATATCCCCGCAAAACCTGACGGTCAGCAATCACAGGAGCCCAGCTCTGCGAGGAATCTGGCGGTGGTGGTTTACATCCTGCAGGCGTTGTCTTTTTTCCTGGGGGGGCTGACGGCACTGGTGGGCGTGATCATCAACTACGTCAAACTGGATGATGTCCGTGGTACCTGGATAGAGCCCCATTTCCGCTGGCAGATCCGCACCTTCTGGATTGGTTTGCTGTGGACAGTCATTGGGGTGATTACCACCATGCTGATCGTGGGCTGGTTTATTCTGCTGGGTATTGCGATCTGGGTGATCTACCGAATTGTCAAAGGCGCCCTGGCCCTGAACGATGGCAAGACCCCGATGTAACGGGGTCTTGATGGCTCAG
>NZ_DIHV01000124.1:92828-101054 GCF_002420325.1 Marinobacter sp. UBA5687 | reverse complement strand
CCCAATACCAGAATCACCGCCACGTCCGAAATCATGGAAATGGCGGCTGTGAACCCCCCGGTTACCAGCAGCAACACACCGATAACGGTATTGCTGACTGCTGTATAGTCTGTCCGTTTGTTGCCACCGGCCATATCCACCAGATAGGTTTTACGCCCCAGGCGCACGCCGGCATGGGCAATACTCAGCACAAAAAACGCGACCGGATAGAACCAGGCACCGCCAAACCCGGGGCCCAGCACCAGCGCCAGAACACCAACCACCAGGCAGACCGAGCTGGCCATGGCGGCACCCCGAATCATTACTCGGCGGCTGGAGGTGTCGGCGGCCCAACCCCAGAAGCTGGCGCTCAGGGAGCTGGCCAGACTGCTGGCGAGCAGAAAGACACCCAGCATCCAGCCGATATCGGATTCCTGTTGGGCGAGCACCACGAAATAGGGAGACGCGAGAGCCGAACACAAAAGCAGTGCACGAGTGATGACAAAATGCCTGAAGGGCGCATCGTCCCGTAGCAGCGACAGGCTTTTAAAAGCCTCGTTGATAGCGTTGCCACCGCCCCCTGTTTCCCCGGCGTACTCTTCCACATTGGCAAACAGAACCCCGGCAATCACCCACAGCGTAGCTGCCAGGAGCAGCAATGTGGTGTAGAACGCAATGCTGGGGTCGCCCCGATCCCAGAACAACAGTCCTGTGAGCACTACCGTGGCGGTGCCACCAATGGTGGTTGCCAGCCCAGACAGCCGACCCCGGCGGGTTTTGGGGATACATTTGCCCTGAACGTCTTTCATAGAGACCGAACAGAATCCCCGCGCCAGTGAAAACACAACAAGCGCCGCGACAATACCGCCACCGGCCGCATAGCCTTCAAGAAACCACACGCTTGCCGCCATCGCAGCCACGCTGACGGCCTGCCCGAAACTGCCCAGGGACCAGAACCATTTGCGCACCGCCTTGCGACGCACCCAGGCGGCGATCACCATTTGTGGCACCATGGAGCCGGATTCCCGGATAGGCACCAACCAGGCTACCAGAGCCGGTGCGCCAACGGCACTCATCAGCCAGGCCAGCACGGTCTTGGGGCTGATCAGCAAGTCTCCGAGTTTGGTGAGCACATTGCTGAACAGAATCAGGAAGAAGTTTCGGGGTACTTCCCGACAGGCTTCCTCCGGGATGTCTTTACAGACCCGTGCGTCCTCTTCGTTGGCAATCAGTCCGTAGAGCTGGTCGATGGTGTCGGGTTTGGTTGCTGGCAAAGGGCCGTCCTCCGGAAAAATGTTTGCCAAGCATACCAGTTAGCTCGGGTGTGCTTAAGCGGGAGGACCAGCGGTGCCGGTCAGACCAGGTGGTGGTCCCACTGTACCGGTAGCCGCGCGATGTCTTTCGCAGCTTGTCCGGCGCTCAGTTGCACCAGTCGGCCCTGTCCCGAGGACACCAGGAAATCGCCTCCTGCCAGAGTCTGAATGCCGGCGCAGTCAGTGATGCGGGCTTTGGCAACCAGCTCCCCGGTCTTGCCGCGGAAGACAATAGCGGTGCCGCCCACGGGGGAAGCGGCGGCGATCAGGTCGTTTTCAGGATGGGCCACCACGCTGGCGATGTAGTTGCCGAGGGCGGCCTGGGTTTCCGGGTCAAAGCGATATTCCCGGAGTTGCCCATCTTCTATGCGCGCCAGCAGCGGAGGTCGCTCGTAGAGCGGTCCCTGGTACTGGTAGGCAACATAGATTTTGCCTTCGGTGCTGACGCTGACGTGGCGGGAGCTCTGCTGGTGGTGGGCAGGGGTAAAGCGGCCAACGATCTGGCCAGACCGGCGGTCCATCAGAATCAGGGCCGGCTGCATGGTATCCAGATTGAGTTTGATGCGGTCGTAATCAGGGTGGGTCAGAATGCCGCCCAGGCCGATGACCAGAGTGTTGCCGTCCGGATGCAGGGTAAGCTCATGGGGCCCGATGCCTTCCAGTTCAAAGGTGTCCACCCGTTTATAGTCCTGCTCGGCATCGTAGACGGCGACAATGCCTTCGCCGGGCTGGTAGCGGCTGGCCGTGGCGTAAAGCCACCGGCCATCAGGTGAGAACACGCCGTGGCCGACAAAGTGTTCGCCTTCGGGGGCCATGATACGGTGTCTGCGTTGGCCGGTTTCTGCATCAAACACATAGAACGACCAGCCCGGTCGGCGCTCAAAAAACAGAGTATCTTTTCGGCCGGGCCGGTTACAGCCGCTGTGGCATCGGGTGTCTACCGGCGCCTGCCACTGAACGTTGCCGGATCGATCAAAGGCACTCACGCCAAAGCGTCCATCCGGCAGGCCAACCGCACCGGCATAGCGTTCGGGCTGTGGGCCGGTTTTGCGGGGGAGCAACGAGCAGCCGGTGAGGGTGGCGGCCATACCTCCGGCGATGGTGGCTTTGATCAGGGTTCTGCGATGGATGTGCATGGGTATACCTGTTCAGTCGCCGTCACTTGAGTTGAAGCCACGCACTACGCCAAGCGCCACGGCGGCTTCGTCATTGATCAGCGTTGAAAGCTGGGAGACATCCACAAAGAGCCCTTGCAGAATGCGGAACCGCTCATCACTCTCCATGAGCGTTGTCATGGCAGCATGGGCTTCCGGAAAGTTGTCAGCCACTTCCTCAAACTGCCTCTGAATGCGCTCTGCCAATCTGGCCTCGCCGTCGGTTTTCAGCAAAGTGATCAGTCCGGGAAGGTAGAATTTCTCGAGCCCTGCCACTGTTGCTTCCACCGCCATCAGACTCTGGCCACTGCGCCAGGCATCGGTGATGTAAGGATTGCGTTTGCCATTGCCTCTCAGGCCCATGGGCTGAGCCAGCCGTCGCTCTTCCAGTATTTCCAGTGCCGTCATGCCGGCTTTGATGGTGGTGTCGCGGTACGGCCCGGTGTCCAGATAGTGTTGTTTGAAACTCACCCAGCTGTCTGCGAGATCCCGGGCATTACGTGCCATATGCCGGGTTACCGCCGAGAGCACCTCACAGTTTTTGGCGGCGGGCAGGGCGTTTTCTCCACTGTTGAGTTGCTCATCGAACAGCAGGTATTCGGCCATGGGAAAGCCCTGAACCGCCACCCCGGATTGATTGATCACGTCGGCGTTAACGGGTGCTTCGGTGCCAAGCAGGTACCGGGCCTTGCGAGCGACCAGGTTCTTCGGGTCCGGCCAGAACTGGAATTGCCAGGACAGGTTGTTGTTCTCCACCGGGCCGAAGTCAACAAATCGGACCCGCTGCCAGGCCAGGAAGGCATCGAGCCAGGCATCGTTCAGGGCCGGTCGGCTGCCGGACGTCGGCGCATTGCAGTAGCCGACTGCCGCCGATGCCAGTTGTTCGGTTTCGGTTGCCAGCGATTCGTAGCCGTTTTGAATTGCGCCATGCCACTGTTCGCGGGCCCGGGTATCGGCGTTGGCCCCGAGCGCCGCTGTGGTGCAGACCAGCAGGGCGGAGGCGAAGAACAGTCTGGTGATCGGTTGCATAGTGGATCCTCAGAGTGAATTCAGAAAATCGATCAGGGCGCTGCGCTCCGGCTCGGCCATCTGACGATAGCGGTCAGCTGCCGGCCGGGCTTCGCCACCGTGCCAGAGAATGGCTTCTTCCAGCGTGCGGGCGCGGCCGTCATGCAGAAAACCGGACTGGGGGTTAACCACCTGGGCCAGGCCGATGCCCCAAAGCGGTGGCGTGCGCCACTCGTTGCCGTCAGCGAGGAACTCGTCCCGGCCGTCTGCCAGGGCCGGGCCCATGTCGTGCAGTAACAGGTCGGTGTAGGGCCAGATGGTCTGGTTGCTCAGATCCGGGCGGTCGGCCACTTCTCCGGTCTGGTGTTTCGGGGTGTGGCAACCGGCACAGCCGGTTTCATTGAATAGCCTGGCGCCTTTCTGCACGGATTCAGCGCCCAGATCCCGACGGGCAGGGACCGCCAGACTCTTGGCGTAGAAGGTGACAAAGTTGGCGACCTTGTCGCTCACTTCGGGCTCACCACCGTGAGTAAACCGTTCGCACTGTTGTTCCGGGGTGCAGTCGGTGGTGGGTTTGATGGACGATGTCAGGCCCATATCGCCGGCGAAGGCGCCCATGCTTTGCTGGTGCACATCCGGTTCCGCGGCTTTCCAGCCAAACCGGCCCGGCAGCGTTTGCTGGCTGGCGACATCCCACACCTGATTAAGCTTGCCGGAAATCCCGTTGTTGTCGGTATCTTCCGGATCGGCCAATGCCTCAAGATCGGCAATAGGGATGGCTTCCAGCAGTCCCATGCCGATCATTTGTGGTGCCACCCGGGGAGAGACCAGCAAATTTGCCGGCATAGGACCATAGTTGGGGTTCTCGATGCGATATTCCGGTTTGCGCAGTTCAACCACCGTTCCATCCCCAAGTGTTTCCTGAACGGGCTCCCAGTCAATCACCAGATCCGCTTCCGGTTTTGCGGCCGGCAGGGCCGCAGTCTGCAATTGACTGCCGTAGACCGGTGCGGGTTTGAAACCGTGCTTGCGCAGGAGTTCTGCATCCTTGACCGGATCGGCGGGTACTGCCAGCCGCAGGAACAGGGAGACAGGCGGTTCATCAACGCCGGGCGGGTGTCCACGGCCATCCTTGATGTGACAACCCTGGCAGGAGTTGGTATTGAACAGGGGGCCCAGGCCGTCCCGGGCATCGGTGCTGGCCGGTGCTTCCACCCAGGGATTGCGGAAGAAACTGTTGCCAACGCTGAAATCCAGGCGTTTGGTCATGGACAGGTTGCCCTGGGGCAGCGAGTAGGCGTTGGTGTCGGCCTGATTGACCGTGCCTTCACCGCCTGTGGCCGGTGTAGTTTGTATCGGGTAACCAGCGTGAGTCTCTGCAATCAGGGGTTGAGTGCTGAAGGCCAGCGGCAACAGACAGAAGATGAGTGCTCGTTTCATAACTACTCGCGTTTCAGAATGGAAGAAGCCATGGAAAATCGACCTTCGGGCATAAAGGAGGGTTTTCCATGGCTTGTTCTTGTTAGCAGGATACCGGGAGTTTCTATCTCCCGGTATCCGTTTACTGCAACCGGATCAATCAGAATGAATGGCCGGCGTCGTCCGGGGACAGGCCTTGAATGCCCAGTTGCCGTGCAGCCTGCTCGATAGAGCCGGTCTGCTCAACCAGCGCCATGATAGCACCGTTGATAATGCGGGTGCCTTCCGCGTTGCCCGGGGCGATCATGGTGTCAAAGGCCATCGGGTTCTGGCTGCTTTCGGCGCGGGCTTTCATGAGCGCCAAGGCTTCCATTGATGCGTCCAACTGACGGTTCAGGCGAGCATCCAGCTCCGGGTTGGTCTGCTCAACCAGATCAGACAGGGACGGGCCTGAAACCACAGAGCCATCTACGCGACGATAGGTGCCGGTATACACGTTCTGGATGCCCTGGCCGTTGTAGTAGTGCGAGTTGTGGGTGTTATCGCTGAAGCAGTCGTGTTCGTCTTCATAGGAGTTGGCTTCCAAGGCAACTTTCATGCGCTCACCGGCCAGCTCGCCGAGGGACAGGGAACCCATACCGAACAGCATTTTCTGGATGCCCTCGTCGGCGTTTGCGGACGTCAGCTGGGAACGGTAGTTGTCTGAGGTGCCCGGGGCCCACTGGGCAACCATCCACTCCAGATCATCGACCAGCAGATCAGTCACGGCATCCAGATACTGGGCACGGCGCTCACAGTTGCCGTTGGTGCAGTCGTTGCCTTTGGCGTAGTCAGTAACCGGGCGCTCGCCTGCGCCACCTTCAAAACCGTGCAGATCCTGGCCCCACAGCAGGAATTCGACCGCATGGTAACCGGTGGCTACGTTGGCTTCGGAACCGCCGACTTCGTTCAGGTCGGCCAGTAGTTCAGGGGTGAGTGTTGCCACATCCAGAGTTTCCCCGCCGACGTTAATGCTGTTGCTGGCGACGATGTTGGCGGTTGCACCGGCATTGCCGAGTTCGTGCTGGTAGTCGTCGGCTTTGACGTAGTCGATCAGGCCCTCGTCCAGTGGCCAGGCGTTCAATTGGCCTTCCCAGTCATCCACGATGGCATTGCCGAAGCGGAAAACCTCTGACTGCTGGTAAGGAACCCGTGAGGCCAGCCAGGCTTCTTTTGCCGCTTTGAGGTTGGCTTCGGTGGGGTTGGCAATCAGGCGGTCAGTAGCCTCGTCCAGCGCACGCGCAGTAATCAGGGCATCCTCGTAGGTGGCATGGGCGAGATCGGCGTAATGGGTTACCACCGATGCTTTGGTGGCCGGCGCACTTTGCTCGGCGGACCAGGGCGCGTTTGCGCAGCCCGCGGTAAGGGCTGTGGCAATGGTCAGTGCCAATGGGGCTGGGCGAAACAGGTTTTTCATTTCAAACTCCATGTTGATGAGGTCTTTTTGTAAATAAGAAATATTAGCGTTCAGATTATGGGTTTGGAAACCCTACATAGCAAGGGGTTTTTGATATAGGTGATTGTCGGGCCGCTTGCGTGGCCAAGGTGACTGCGGCTTAATGGGCTCCTGATTCCGGGAGCCTTTTATGCTGAGTTATCTTCACGCCTTCCACGCCGGCAACTTTGCCGATGTTCAGAAGCATGCCGCACTGTCGCTGGTGCTGGCCATGATGCAAGCCAAGAAAAGCCCCATAGCCTGTTTTGACACCCACGCGGGCAGTGCCCGTTACGATCTTGGCAGCGAGCGGGCCCGAAAAACTGCGGAAGCTGACGGGGGTGTTCAGGCCTTGTGGCGGATCCGGGAGCAACTGGCCTCCGGCGACTGGCAGCCGGTTCTGGAGGTATTGGCGCGGTACAACCCGGGTAATGGGCTGCTGCAGACGTATCCGGGCTCACCGGCATGGTTTGCGGAATTTTGCCGACCGGGTGATTCCGTCACCGCTTTCGAGCTGCACCCTTCGGAAGAGCGTCAGCTGACTCAGTGGGCTGATGAATCGGGGGTGAAGGTGCGCCATGAGGATGGCCTGAAAGGGCTCCTGAATTGTCTGCCGCCGGCACAGCCGCGACTGTTGGCGCTGATTGATCCTTCTTACGAAATCAAAACCGATTATGAGGCCGTAGCCCGGACATTGATGGCCGCGTGGAAAAAATGCCGCCATGGCGTCTATCTTATCTGGTATCCCCTGTTAACCAGTGGCCTGGAGCAACAGCTGATGGATTCGCTGAGGGCGTCCGGTTCAGTGCGCAAGATTCTTCAGTGCGAGGTTATGTTGGATCAGCCGCCCGAACGGGGCATGGTGGGTTCCGGCATGCTGATTGTGAATCCACCCTGGGGGTTTGATGAACGCTTTGCGGCCATGATGTCGGATCTGACCGGCCCCGATCGGCTCGGTCTGTCGCCTTCCATGGATTGGCTGGTGCCTGAATAGGCCCGGAGTATCGCCTTTGACTGACAACAACCAAGCTGATCACCCATGCCTGCCTGGCGGGCTGATTCCTCTGGAGCAATGGCGGGTTCCGGAGACCTCCGTCCGCAGAACCATTCGCAGTGGTCTCCGGGATATTCTGGATCAGTTAAAAGCGGGCATTCATCCTGACGAACAGGCGTTCAGAAGTCTGGATGATTTGCCTACCCTGTCGGAACGCCAGATTCAGGACTATGCCCCGGTACCGGATCGTGAAGAACTTGCCCGGGCTTTATTGAACGAGCTGGAACAGTTGCGCCGGTCAGGCGGGCAGTCACGCAAGGCCAGTTTTCTGGTGGCACCACCATTCTCAGGTATTGCCGAAGCTTTGGGGGCCTCGGGGCGGCGGGTGATCGCCCCGCCGGACAATCTGTTAATGCCTGAAAGAGACATTACCGGCTGGTGGGATCACCAGCTTCAGGACGATGACTGGGTAATACCGGAACTGGCAGATTTCTGGCTGCGACACCGGTCCGGTCTTGGCTTGTTGCGTGAATTATTCGCGCGCCTGGCGCGGGATAAAGTGGGTGAGGGCATCATTGGCTGTTCCAGCTGGTGTTGGCAGTTCTGGGCTCAGTACCTGCCAGAGCTCCACCTGGCCCCATTGACCCCCAGCCCTTTGTCGGGGGATCGTCTTACCAACTGGCTTGGACATCTGGCGGGGGAGCGCTCGCAAGGACCACTGACGGCGAGAATGACCCAGGATGGCCTGTATGTACTGCCGGCGCCAACCGGGGACGACGAGCGAAAATACAGCCTGTTTACCCGGGATTTGGCCACTTTGGCTCGGGGAAATCCGGGGGTTGCCCTGGCTATCTGGCGCCGAACTCTTCGGGCACGGCCCGAGGA
>NZ_DIHV01000124.1:44434-92443 GCF_002420325.1 Marinobacter sp. UBA5687 | reverse complement strand
CTGGATCAGCTGAGTTTGCCTGCCGTGCCCCAGAGTTCAGCCCGGCGGTCCGGCTACCTGCTGCATGCGTTGTTGATGCATGGCGGCCTGAGCCTGGGGCAGCTGGAGCTGACGTCGGGGTTGCCTGGCGAGGAATTGCGGATAGCGCTGTCCCGGCTGGAACGAGCCGATGTAGTGACCGGGGATGAGCAGGAAGGCATCTTTCGGGTGCAGGCATTGGCGTATCCGGCTGTGCGGCGGTATCTGCAATCCAAAGGGTATCCGGTGGACAGCTTCTAGGAGAAACGGTTATGGGCGATTTCGGTATCAAGGACGCACTGTCTTCAATTACCTCCGAGGCTTTGCTGGAAGCCCTGGCGGTCATCGTTGCGGCTTCGTTGCTGATCCTGATGGTTCAGAAAGCAGTTCCGGTACTGGCTGCGAAACTATCGGGAAAACCGAGGCTGTACCTTCTCGCATCCGTTCCTCTTTTCCGGCTTCTGGTCATTGTTCTGACGATCATTGTGGTGGTGCCCATTCTGGTGGAACCCTCATTCGAGAACATGATTGCCATCTTCGGTGCCCTGGGTCTTGCCTTGGGTTTTGCGTTCAAGGACTACGCCAACAGCCTCATTGCAGGTATCGTTACGCTCTATGAAATGCCTTACCGACCGGGTGACTGGATCGAAGTGAACGGTCGCTATGGTGAGGTGCGGAGTATCGGTACCCGGGCCGCAGAAATCGTGACGCTGGATGATACCGTGATTGTGATTCCCCACAGCCTGCTGTGGAATACACTGCTGGCCAATGGCAATGACGGCACGGATAACCTGATGTGCGTGGCCGAGGTTTTTCTGGACCCGAACCACGATGTCGGCCGGATGCTGGGCCTGTTCCGGGATGCGATCTTTGCCTGCCCGCTCACCAAAACCTACCAGCCGGTGCTGGTCACGGTTGCCGCACGGGAAGCCGGTATGTGCTATCGGTTGAAAGCCTACCCGCTGGAGCCCAGAGAGCAGGCGCGTTTCATTTCAGACCTGACCGCAAGGGCCGCGGAGATCTGTGGTGACGAGGGTGTCCCGATGGTCTCCTACCCTTATCTGCAGGCTCAGAAAGCCTGATCCGGGCAGGGCTGATCAGTCACCCGCAATCGACGTTGCCCGCTGAATCAGCGCCTGGCCTTTCTCTCCGGTCAGTTCGATAAAGCGTTGCCGGGCGGGCAGGCTCGCATCGCGGAAGGCCGCCCTTTCAGCTTCCGTCAGCCGTACGACCCGGATACCGCCCTGTTCCAGTATGGTCTCCAGCCGCTCCTTGTTCAGGTCCTCCTGGAGAGTCCAGGCTTCCTCGGATAGCTGTGCAATGGTTTCCTCCAGCCATTTCCGTTCCTGCGAGGGGAGTCCTGCGAACCAGTCCTCATTGGCCACAACAGATGCGATAAACCGTGAGGCCCTGGCCATGGTCATGACGTTCTGGACTTCATGGAACCCCATTTCCTCAATAGCAAACACCGGGTTGCTCTGGCCGTCGATGTTGCCGAGCTGGAGATCGCTGTATACCTGGGCGAAAGGCGTCTGTACGGGGTCAGCACCATAGCTTCGGAAAGCCTCTGCTGCGGTTTCCGAGGTCATGGTGCGAAATCTTAACCCCTGGAAATCGGCGGGGGTTCTCAGGGGGTTGTTGGCCGTCCAGGTCATCCAGCCTTCCGGCACGAACCCCAGCAGTTGCAGGCCAGCGTTGTGGTAGGCCGGTTCAAATGCGGAAATAAACGCGGGCGCCTCCAGAAGGCGACGGGCCGGTTCCTGTTCTTCCGGAAGCAGGAAGTGAAGATTAAAAAGGCCGGTTTCCGGAACGGTATCGGCCAGGTGGCCGGGCGAGGCAAAGGCCAGGTTGACTGAGCCGTTGCGAGTCAGTTCTGTCAGTTGGGCCGAGGTGCCCAAAGAGCCATAAGGAAAGACATCGACCTCAATCCTTCCACCAGACAGCGCTTCGACCTGTTCCCTGAACTGCTGTGCGTAAAGATGCTGAACACTGCCTTCAATCTCTTCCAGGGCAAAGCGCCAGGTGACCGGATACTCTGGTTTGCCGTCCGCCGAACTCTGCGCGGCTGACGAGGAGCCATTGTCGGAGCAGCCGGTCAGCAGCATCACTGCCGCAGTGGCAACGAGGCTGAAGCTGAGAAGCGGGTGGCGTTTGGTCATTGTATTCAGGGCTCCAGAATCCGGCGCATTTGAGTCTAGAGGGAAAAGGTAACACAACAGACCGAGGAGAAAAGGCCGATGTGTAAACGCCAGACGAACAGCCACAAAAAAGCCCCGCCGAAGCGGGGCCAGACGACGAACCGGATGCAGGAAATTTACATCAGAGCGTCAACGCGGTTGCGTACCTTCGGCTCACTGCTGTAAGCGGTGGCAATGGCGTTATAGGTGGGGATATCGATACCCACGTCTTCGATCACCGAGACCATTTCATCATTGGCTTCCATCTGCAGTTCCTGGGCCTTCTGCTGAGACTCGGCTGATTCGATCTTCTCGATGTATTCCTCTCGCACTTCCATAACACCGGATTGTGCCTCAATGAATTGTTTCAGCTCAGCATCGCTGTAATTGGTGCTTTGGCTGCCTGCGGCGGCGGGGTTGCTGTAACCGGAGCCCTGTTCGGCCGGGGCCGGGTTCTGTTGTGCTATCACCGGTGCGGTTGCCAGCAGTGCCAGAGATGCGGTGATGGATACAAGCAGTTTGTTCATAGCTTTACTCCTGGTTTTAATGAGGCCGGCTCGGTCGTCCAGCCACAAACTTGTGAATGTCGATGTGACAATAGCGATTCCCGTGCCAGGTTTTAATTTCTCTATAAAGGCAATAAAAACAGTAGTTTATGGATGCTCTATGGTTAAAGCTCAGTAATCTGTCTTGTGGCAAAATGCCACATGTGGCAGAAAGGCTGTGACATTTCTGCAGAGTGGTGTTTATGGCGTTGATGGGAAAACGGGTGGGAGCACTGTTCCGGTCGCTGCAATTAACGTTGGTGCTCAGTATTGTAGTGCCGCTGCTGCTGTTCAGTGGCATTGCTATCTACATTGGCATGGGGGCGGTAGAGCGCGCTCTGAACGATCGCCTTCGTGAAGACCTGGAACTGGTGGCGCGAGCGGTCAGCGGGCCGGTGAGTAAGGCGCTGGCCGAAAGCGATGAACTGGTCCTGGGCGAATCCCTGAAATCCATCTTCCAGATCGGGCGCATTTCCGGGGCCTCGGTGTTTGACGCAGAGGGTGACCGGGTGGCCAGTCTCGGTGTTGCTGACTCCGATGTCACCAATAGCGCCAGCGCCGAAAAGGCAATCGCCAGTGGTGAGCTCGGGGGCGCGTTTCGTTGGGTGGATGGCGAGTCGGTGTTTTCCCAGTTCACGCCGCTGGTTGCGGAAGACGGGCGGATTCAGGGTTTGTTGCAGGTAACGCGGCAACGCAGTGATTTCCATGATCTGGTAGCCACCAGCCGTTGGTGGGCAGTGGTGATCTGGTCGATGATTGCGGCCACCATCATCCTCGTTGTCGTTCTGGGGCATTACCGGACCGTGGGGCGACATGTGAACCGTTTGCTGGAGAGCATGGCCTCTCTGCAACCGGGCGCCTGGCGGTTGGAGACACCGGGGGCAGGGCCACAGGAGCTGCGTCAGATTCAGCAGGGCATTCGTGCTCTGGGCGAACGAATGGCCGAGGCCGAGGCCGAAATCGAAGACAGGATTGCCCGGGAACGGGCGCTGGCAGAACAGCTGGAATACCAGGAGAAAGTGGCGATGATTGGCCGGGTCGCAGGCGGGGTAGCTCACGAACTGGGGGCGCCTCTGAACGTTATTCAGGGCCGGGCCCGCATTCTGGCCAGGGCCGGGCTGGAGCAGGAGCAGCAACGGCATCTGGATGATATCGAACATCAGGTGGACCGGATGACCATGATTATCCAGCAACTGCTGGACTGTTTCCGGCATGTGCCCGAGTCCCGGCGACCCGTAAACCTGGCAGACATTCTCGAGGACGTCGTTACCCGCGCCCGTGAAGACAGGCGCTGCCAGGCGGTTTCGCTGCAAGCCGACGCTTTTGACAGGCCGATGCCGACACGGGCGGAGCCGCTCCGGGTTGGCCTGGCGTGTCTGAATGTGGTGAGAAATGCGTGTCAGGCTGGCCGGGAACAAGTCGCGCTCTCTGTCGGCGAGACCGGGGAGTTTTGGGTGTTCCGGGTCGAGGACGATGGCCCTGGTATACCGGCGGAGCATCACGCCAGGGTTTTCGAGCCGTTCTTCAGCACCCGCCCGGCCGGCGAAGGCACGGGGTTAGGGCTGGCAGTGGTTCAGAGTGTCATGAAAGAACACGGGGGGGCCGTTGAGGTGATTGATAGCGAGTTGGGTGGTTGTGGTATGGCGCTGTATTTTCCGAAAGAGGTGGGGCAATGAGCAGCCGGCCTGTCACGATCCTGCTGGTCGAAGATGACGCCAGCCTTGGCCAACTGCTGATGGAGGAGTTGGAAGTGGATGGATACCGCGTACGCAGGGTCAGTATGGTGGCCGAGGCGCGGACTGCTCTGGCAGACGAACGCCCGGGCCTGATCGTATCGGATCTGCGCTTGCCCGATGGTGACGGTCTGGAGATTCTGTCGCTTCAGCAGGCCGAGCATCCCGGTATTCCCTTTATCGTGATTACCGCGTTTGGGACGGTGGACCAGGCGGTCGATGCTTTGAAGGCCGGCGCTGATGATTTTCTGACCAAGCCGCTCTCAACGGATCATCTCCGGTTAAAGATCAAACGGTTGCTGGCCCAGGCGGATCTGAACCGGCAGTTGGCGGAGTATCAGTCCGGGCGCGGCGGCGATGAAAACATGGGCTTGATCGGCGGCAGTGCGATGATGGATCGCCTCAGGTCAGACATTCGCCAGGTTGCCCGCAGTCAGGCCGCGGTTCTGATTAATGGCGAAAGTGGAACCGGGAAAGAGCTGGTTGCGAGGGCAATCCACCAGCAAAGTGAGCGCTCAGCACGGCCGTTCCTTGCGGTGAATTGTGCCGGTATACCGCCAGACTTGATGGAAAGTGAATTCTTCGGTCACGAGGCTGGTGCTTTTACCGGTGCACGGCAGGCCCGTAGGGGGCTGTTTGCAGAGGCGAACGGTGGCACCTTGCTGCTGGACGAGATTGGTGAAATGCCATTGGCGCTGCAAGCCAAACTGCTTCGGGTGTTGCAGGAGGGCTGCATCAAACCAGTGGGGGCTGACCATGAGGAAATGGTGGATGTTCGCATTCTGGCGGCAACGCATGTGGATTTGCTTCGGGCTGTTGAGCAGGGCCATTTCCGCGAAGACCTGTATTATCGTCTCGAAACCCTGTCGTTAACGGTGCCTCCCCTGAGGGAGCGGGATGAGGATGTTGAATTGCTGGCCATGCATTTTCTGGGTGAGGCAGCACGTCGTCACAGCCGGGGGTTCCTGAAGTTCAGTGACGTCACGTTAAGGATACTCCGCGATTATCCGTTCCCGGGCAATGTGCGTGAGCTGTCCAGTGCGATTGAGCGGGCGGTCACTTTTTGTGAAAGCGATACCATACAGCCCGAGCATTTGCCCGAACGCATCCGGAAGCGCCAGGGCGGGATTGTTCAGGCTGCCGTTGCCGCTTCGCCCGGGAAACTTTCCGAATGGCCCACCTTGGAGATGCTCCAGCAGGATTACGTGCGCCGGGTCATGGCTGCCGTTGATGGTAATAAACGCCGGGCGGCCCAGATACTCGGCATTAATCGCAGAACACTGTATCGCTGGCTGGAGTCGGATTTGGAGCATGGGCATGACTGATCAGAAACAGGCCATGATGTACGGCCTTGCCACGGTGCTGCTGTGGTCGACCGTTGCCACCGCCTTCAAATTGTCACTGGCGGATCTTGCGCCGGTTCAGATGCTGCTGGTGGCCTGTACCGCATCCATCGTCGTGATGGCGGTTATCCTCATGCTACAGGGGCGCTGGGGACTGGTGTTCCGTTTGCGGCGGGGCCAATACCTGCAGTCCATGCTGATGGGGCTGATCAATCCCTGTCTGTATTACTTTCTGCTGTTTGGCGCGTTCGACCGTCTGCCCGCCCAGGAGGCCCAGCCTCTGAACTACACCTGGGCACTGGTGCTGGCCTATCTGTCGGTGCCGTTTCTGGGGCAGAAACTGCGCAGGATCGATATTCTGGCGGGGTTGGTGTGTTACGCCGGAGTGGTAGTGATCGCCACCCGCGGTGCGGTAACCTCGCTCTCATTCTCGGACCCGCTCGGTGTCTCGCTGGCGTTGGGCAGCACGCTGGTTTGGGCGTCTTACTGGATTATTGCCACCCGGGATACCCGGGACCCGGTGGTTGGCCTGTTTCTGAATTTTCTATTTGGACTGCCGGTCATTGTGCTGGTGTGCTGGCAGACGGCGGGGTTGGTCATGCCGGTCGGGAGTTCGATGGCCGCTGCGGTTTACGTCGGCGTTTTTGAAATGGGCATAGCCTTTGTGCTGTGGTCCCAGGCCATGAAAAAAGCAGAAAACACCTCGAAAGTGAGCAATCTGATTTTTATCTCGCCGTTTCTGTCCCTCGTGTTTATCTACTTCATTCTGGGCGAAGTTATTCTCACCTCGACCTACGTCGGGCTGGTGCTGATCATTGCGGGATTATGGCTGCAGCAGAAGAAAGTCCGTGACCGGGAGCAGGCGTTGAACCATGGCTGAAAACTGGTATCTGTACCTTGTTCGCACCGCATCGGGTAGCCTCTACACCGGAATTGCCACAGATGTGGAGCGGCGGTTTGCCGAGCATCAGGCGGGGGCACCCAAAGGTGCCCGGAGCCTGAGAGGTAAAGGGCCGTTAACCCTGGAGTTCCATGTGCCTGCCGGCGACAGGAGCCGCGCCTCCCGCCTGGAATGGCAGGTCAAGCGCTGGCCCAAGGTTCGAAAGGAAGCTTTGATCCGGGGTGTCGTCAGGCTTGAAGATGATGCCTGATGTGACGCCCGGCAACGGCCAGAGCGTCTCTGGCCCGGTCAAGCTGCGCGGCGTGCACCTGGAATACATGCCAGAGATTGTTGTAGATCTCCAGCGTGGTTTCCACGTGTTCCTGTTTGGCCGCCTCCGCCAATCGACGGGCGTCGTTGAGCAGAACTTCCTGGCTTCCGACCTGAATCAGCAGGGGAGGCAGGCCACTCAGGTCACCGTAGACAGGCGACACCAGCGGGTGCGTCAAAGGCACGCCGTTGGCATACATTTTCGCGGCTTTGAAGGTCCAGGCAGCGTGCAGGACCGGTTCACATTCCGGAGTGTAAAGATCCTTTTCTGACAGATCTGTCCAGGGCGAGAAGCAGGTGACGGATGAGGGTAGTGGATGACCGTGGTCGCGCAATCGCATGGCCAGTACCACCGACAGACCGCCGCCGGCGGAATCTCCGGCCAGGGCAATGGAGCCGGGGCATACCCCCTGGTTGATCAAGGCCAGATATACGGCTTCGGCATCGTCCGGCGCGGCTGGAAACGGATGCTCCGGCGCCAGCCGGTAATCCGGTACCAGTACGTCGCAGCCAGAGAATTTGGCCAGATGGCCGGCAATGCCCCGGTGGGTATCGGCAGAGCCCATAACATAGCCTCCGCCGTGAAAATACAGTACGGTGCCGCCAGAACGGTCTTCCGGGGAGGCGCGCAGCACCGGTACATCGCCCAGGTCTTCCCACGCGAAACTGACGTCTTTAGGCGGGTAGGATGTTCGATAAGCTTCCCGGGTGTATCGGCGCTGCACCGATAACGGAAACGCCCGGGACAGGACGGGCTTCACAAAACGGTGCATGGTCCCTCTCAACCCGGCCTCAAGAAGCGGCTGGAACATCTGTGTTCTCCCTTGTGAATGCGTTAGGATGACTGGCATTTATGGATTCATGACAGGCGTTTAACTCTACGTGTACTGGAAAACAGATACCATAGAAATACCGAATTGGGACAGACATTCCCTGCTGGACCGTCTGGAACCGTTTGATCCGTCCGCCAGCCGGGAACTGAGTTCCGAGATGGAGGCGTATTGCCGGTTCTATGGCCTTGATCTTTGGGTTGAGCATCCGGATGTGGTCTACCATCAGGGGTACATCTGTGCCGAGCGGCATGAAGTGATGGTGCATTACTTCCGGCTGCCGGAGAGCGCCAGCCCGAAAGGCACGGTGTTCATTCTGCATGGTTATTTTGATCATGTGGGTCTGTATACCCAATTGATTGACCGCTGTCTTGGTGCAGGCTTCGATGTTCTGGCCTACGATCAGCCCGGGCACGGATTGTCGAGTGGCACGCCGGCCGCCATTGGCAGTTTCCTGGAGTACCAGGCCGTACTGTCGGAAGTAATGGCGAAGGTCAGGGACAAGATTCGGGGGCCCTGGTACGCAGTGGGGCAGAGTACGGGTGGCGCAATATTGATTGACTACCTGCTGTCGAACCACCACAACCGGGAGTCCTCGGCGTTCCGCAAAGTGGTGTTGCTGGCGCCACTGGTAAGGCCTATGGGCTGGCTGGGGGCAAAGATTCTCCACAGTCTGGTCAAACCGTTCCTGACTCGCTGGAAACGGGTATTCGGCCCGAACAGTGGCGATACCCGCTTTCTTCGGTTCCTGCGGGAACACGACCCGTTGCAGGCAAGAGCGGTTCATGTCGATTGGGTGACTGCATTGCGACAATGGGTGCCGCACATTGAGTCGGCGAGGCCGGTGGATTTTCCGGTCACCGTGGTGCAGGGTGAGAAGGATCTGACGGTAGACTGGCAGCACAATCTGAGGATTATCCGGAATAAATTTTCCTCAGTGAAGGAACGAAGAATACCGGACGGTCGTCATCATCTTGTGAACGAAGCGCAGGATTTGCAGGCGACGGTATTCAATACCATTATCGATACATTCTCGGAGTAAGCAGTGGCTGTAGTGCCAAAAGCTCCGGACCAACGATTACAGAAGCGGGAGAAGACAGTGAAAAAGACAATTCTTGCCTTTGCGGTAGCAACTGTTGGCCTGAGTGGCTGTATGACCTATGACCCGTATACCGGGGAAGAGAAAACTTCGAACGCCACCAAGGGCAGTATTATTGGCGCGATCGGTGGTGCTGCTATTGGCGCAGCAACCTCCAGCAGCAGTGATCGTGGCAAAGGCGCACTGATTGGTGCCGCTGGCGGTGCGGCCGTGGGTGGCGGTATCGGCTACTACATGGATCGCCAGGAAGCCCAGCTGCGCCAGAAGCTGGAAGGTACCGGTGTTCGCGTCGTCCGTAATGGTGACCAGATCGACCTGATCATGCCGGGTAACATCACCTTTGATACGGATCAGTCCACCATCCGTTCCGGTTTTACCGGCACTCTTGAGTCTGTGGCTCTCGTTCTGAAAGAGTTCGACAAAACCATCATCCAGATTGAAGGCCATACTGACAGCACCGGTTCAGACAGCTACAACCAGCTGTTGAGCGAGCGTCGCGCGTCTTCTGTCCGTGACTTCCTGTTGAATCAGGGCATTGAGCCCCGTCGTACCCGGGCCACCGGTTATGGCGAGCGCTACCCGATTGCCTCCAACGATACGGCTGCGGGTCGTGAGCAGAACCGTCGCGTTGAGCTGACACTGGTGCCGATGCAGTAATAACCTGCTCAGCATTCAACAAAAAAGCCCCGGTTTATGCCGGGGCTTTTTGCGTTATGGCAGGAGCAATCAGTTGGTGTTGCTAGGCAGCCATTCGTCGATTCGCTTCTTCAGATCCTCCAGCTGATCTTCGCCGGAGTCCTTGAGTTCGCCCAGTTTGCTTCGGGCAGTCTCGATGTGGTCTTCAACGGCCTGAATGCGCTCTGAAAACTCTCTCTGAATTTCGGCTTCCGCTTGGTCGTCCTTTGCCTTGGCCATCTTTTCGTCGGCTTCGGCACGCAGGCTGTCGATCTGTTTGCTCCAGTACTCGCTCTGGGTTTCCAGTTTCTTCTGCAGAGATTCCTTCAAGGACATAATTACCTCCATGCTGGGCCTGTTCCGGCCCGGTTTGAATGACTGGTACTTTTCAGCATGGCTACGTATGGCCGAATCTCAAGGGCGGCAGCATGAAGTTTTGTTGAAATGCGGCGTTGTGGCCCGAAATGGCATAAAAAAACCGGAGCTCCCAGGGGGATGCTCCGGTTCTTGAAGGCAGCTGTCTGTCAGAACAGTACGCGGCAGCGAATAGTGCCTTTTACCTGGCGGAGCTTTTCCAGCGCCAGCTCACCGTAGGCCTTGTCCACATCGACCACCACATAACCAATATCTTCCTTGGTTTGCAGGTACTGGCCACAGACGTTGATGCCGTTTTCGGAGAACACCTGGTTGATTTCCGACATTACGCCCGGCACGTTCTCGTGAATGTGCAGCAGGCGGTGCTGGTTCGGGTGGGACGGCAGCGCCACTTCCGGGAAGTTCACCGAAGAAACGGAGGTTCCGTTGTCGCTGTACATGGCCAGCTTCTCGGCCACTTCGCGCCCGATGTTTTCCTGGGCTTCAATGGTTGAGCCACCCACGTGCGGAGTCAGGATGCAGTTGTCGAACTCGCGCAGTGGAGAGACAAACTCTTCGTCGTTGGACTTGGGCTCCACCGGGAATACGTCGATGGCTGCGCCCAGCAGTTTACCGGAACTCAGCGCATCGGCCAGGGCGTCGATATCCACCACGGTACCGCGGGAAGCGTTCATCAGAATGCTGCCCGGCTTCATCTGGGCAAACTGCTCGGCCTTGAACATGTATTTGGTTGCCGGAGTCTCCGGTACGTGCAGGGAAACCACATCGGAAATGTTCAGCAGTTCCTGTAGCGTGCCCACTTGCGTGGCGTTACCAATCGGCAGTTTGGAAACCACGTCGTAGAAATAGACGTCCATTCCCAGGCTTTCGGCCAGCACGCTGAACTGGGTGCCGATGTTGCCGTAACCGATGATGCCCAGCTTCTTTCCACGAATCTCGTAGCTGTTCTTGGCCGATTTCAGCCACTCGCCACGGTGGGCTTTGGCGTTCTTTTCCGGCACACCACGCAGCAGCAGGATGGCCTGGGCCAGCACCAGTTCCGCGACGGAACGGGTGTTGGAGAAAGGCGCGTTGAACACGGCCACGCCACGGCGGGTAGCAGCCTGCAGGTCGACCTGGTTGGTGCCGATACAGAAACAGCCCACGGCCACCAGCTTCCTGGCGGCTTCAAATACTTTCTCGGTCAGCTGGGTGCGGGAGCGGATACCAACGAAGTGCGCATCGGCAATCTTCTCGATCAGCTCTTCCTCACCCAGTGAATGGGTCAGATACTCGATATTGGTGTAACCCGCGGCATTCAGGGTATCAATGGCAGATTGATGCACGCCTTCCAGCAGCAGGATCCGGATTTTGCTCTTTTCGAGAGACGTATTTGACATGGGCTTGCTTCCGAACCTTTCGTCACGTGAAATGACCTGAAGCCAGGGATCGTCGGCCTGGCTCACAGAACAGGGGCGGTATGATACCATAAACGCAGATTTTCACAGCGCGCCGGTTTGCCTGAATCAATTCTTTGTGAGTGATCTCTGAACAGGCCCTGGCCCAACTTCGAAGAGACTGACGCATCCATGAGTTCCGAACAGATCATCGCCTCCCTTAAAGAGCTGGTTGCCACCCCCGAAAACCCCGGCAAGGTTCTCACCGATCCTGCGGATCTGGACAACTACGGCAAGGACTGGACCAAAATCTACCCGCCCAAGCCACTGGCCATTGTCCTGCCGAAAACCACCGAGCAGGTGCAGGCGCTGGTGAAGTTTGCCAATGAGAACCAGGTGGCTCTGGTACCTTCGGGTGGTCGTACTGGCCTGAGTGCCGGCGCCGTGGCCGCCAATGGCGAGGTGGTGGTAGCGTTCGACAACATGAACCAGATTCTGGATTTCAACGCCAGTGATCGCACCATGCGTTGCCAGGCCGGGGTGGTGACCGAGCAACTGCAGACCTTCGCCGAGGAAAACGGTCTGTACTATCCGGTGGATTTTGCCTCCGCCGGGTCGAGCCAGCTCGGTGGCAACCTGTCCACCAATGCCGGCGGCATCAAGGTGATTCGCTGGGGCATGAGCCGGGACTGGGTTGCCGGCCTGAAAGTGGTCACCGGTAAGGGCGATGTGCTGGATCTGAACAAGGATCTGGCCAAGAACAACACCGGGTACGATCTGCGCCATCTGTTCATCGGTGCCGAGGGCACCCTGGGTTTCATTACCGAAGCCACCATGAAACTCACCCGCAAGCCGGACGACCTGACCGTGCTGGTGCTTGGCCTTAACGACCTTACCAACACCATGGATGTACTGCAGGCTTTCCAGAAAAAGCTGGACCTGACCGCCTACGAGTTCTTCTCCCACCAGGCCATGGGGCATGTGCTGGCCCACGGCCAGGTACAAGCACCGTTCGAGACCGAGGCGCCTTACTATGCACTGCTGGAGTTCGAGGCTGTCTCTGATCAGGTGATGGACGATGCCATGGCACTGTTTGAGCAGTGTGTGGAAGAGGGCTGGGTGCTGGATGGCGTGATCAGCCAGAGTGAAACCCAGGCACAGAATCTTTGGCAGCTGCGTGAGCGGATCTCCGAGTCCATCGCTCCACGAATTCCCTACAAGAACGATATCTCGGTGGTGGTGTCCAAGGTTCCGGGCTTCCTTCAGGAAATCGATAGTGTGGTTACCGAGCACTACCCCGATTTCGAGATTATCTGGTTCGGCCACATTGGTGACGGCAACCTGCACCTGAATATCCTCAAGCCGGAGGATATGGCGAAGGAAGACTTCTTCGAGAAGTGCCAGCAGGTAAACAAGTGGGTGTTTGAAATTGTCGAGCGTTATCAGGGCAGTGTCTCTGCCGAACACGGTGTGGGCATGACCAAGAAACCCTACCTGCAGTACACCCGCAGCGAGGCGGAAATAGCCTACCTGCGCGGTATCAAGCAGGTGTTCGACCCCAATAACATCATGAACCCGGGCAAGATCTTCGACTGATGCAAGAGCACATTGTCGTACTCACCGGCGCTGGTATCAGCGCCGAAAGCGGCCTCTCCACCTTCCGGGACAACGGTGGGCTGTGGGAGCAGCACAGTGTGTACGATGTGGCCACACCGGAGGCGTTCGAGCGCAACCGGGATCTGGTGCTGAGGTTCTATAACGAGCGCAGGCGGCAACTTCAAACCGTCCAGCCCAATCCTGCGCACCGCTTGCTGGCGGAGCTGGAAAGCCGTTTTCAGGTGACCGTGGTCACCCAGAATGTGGACGACCTGCATGAGCGCGGCGGTTCGAGCAATGTGCTGCACCTGCACGGTGAACTCACCAAGGCCCGCAGTTCCGCCTATCCGGACCTCATTTACGACATCGGCTACAACGACATCAATCCCGGGGATACCTGTGATCGCGGTGCCCAGCTTCGGCCCCATATCGTCTGGTTCGGCGAAGAAGTGCCGATGCTGGATGCGGCGGCAGAGGTGGTGCGCACCGCAGATCAGTTGCTGATTGTGGGTACGTCGCTGCAGGTATATCCGGCGGCAGGGCTGGTCTACGAGGTGGACATTGACGTGCCCATCACGGTGATTGATCCCGGCGAACCTGCGTCCGTCTCCCGGGCACGGGTGATTCGCAAAGGGGCCTCGGAAGGGGTGCGGGAGTGGGTTTCGCGTTATTTGTGAACTTGGCGTTAGCCTCGGAGGTATTTCTCCAGTTCACTTCTGAATGCTGCCTGGACACCTAAGCGTTTTAGCATCCAGTAATGCCCCGCAATCATCCGGTCTATGAAAATACTCTCGACCGGTGGTTTGAAGTAATCCAGGTATTTGAACACCGTGCTGGTTTTTGCGGCCACGTGTTTATGGATATCGGCCTCGGCGAAGTCGTAGGGCTCATCGTTCAGGAACGGGATGATCAGGATGTCCCTCCACATGGCGTAATAGGCTTCATCGACCGCCGGTTGGCTGTCCACGCGAGCGCCCAGGTCGATCAGGTACTGGTCCAGGGCCTGGTAGTCCTCATCCAGCGCTGCGATCAAGGCTTTGCGGTAGGCTTCGACAATCTCCGGTTTGAGTTTCTTCACGCAGCCGAAGTCATACATGATAATGGTGCCATCCGGCCGGTAGGCGAAATTGCCCGCATGAGGGTCGCCGTGAATGCACTGGAACCGGAACAGCTGATCGGCCATGATCGTGAAAATCCGGTGGCCAATCAGGTTGAGGGTTTCCTGGGAGTAGTGTTCCGGTGTGACCTTGCTGACGTGGTCGCCCTCCACCAGCCCCAGGGTCAGGACCCGACGGGTTGAATGGCTGTCGACCACCTCCGGGATGATCACCCACGGCTGATCATTGTGGAATTCGTGGAACAGCTTGAGGTTTCGCGCCTCGTTCTCGTAATCCAGCTCTTCCTTCAGTCGCACCCGGATTTCGCCGAACAGCTGGTCAACCGTCTCCTTGGGCATTTTCAGCAGGCCGCCGAGCTTCAGGGCCAGTCGTAGCTGTTTGAGGTCGGAGTCGCAGGATTCATCCACGCCGGGGTATTGCACTTTCACGATCACATCCGTGCCATCGTGCAGGCGGGCGCGGTGTACCTGGCCGATGGAGGCAGAGGCGTAGGGTGTTTCCTGCAGGTATTCAAACAGCTCGCCAACCGGCTTGCCCAGCTCACTTTCGACTTGTTCCAGAATCACCTCGAATGGCATCGGTGGTGCTTCTTTCTGGAGTTTTTCCAGCGCGTCCGAGAATTCTTTGGGCAGGAAGTCCTGGGTCTGGGAGGCTATCTGCCCCACCTTCATCACCGCCCCCTTGAGCTCCCCCAGGGTATCGGCAATGTGCCCGGCCATCCGGGTGTAGCTTTCGCTCTGGGCGCCTTCGTCATTTTCGGTGCGGAACATGCGCCGCGCTCTCTGGCCGGCGTACTGGCCCGCCACCGTGGCGGTCATGCCTGCGAGTTTGAAGAAGCGTCCTGTGCGTGAAGTAACGGGTTTCCTGACCATGGTAGTGCCTGTTCTACGGGAAGTTTGCAGCTCGTCTGAATATCCGTATCCGTGTTGCGTTCAGACCACTGTGGTCTCCACAAATAACACATCTTCCAGCTCCAGGGACAGAGTCTGGCCGCTGACAAGCGGGCCAACGCCTTTGGGCGTGCCAGTCAGCACCACATCGCCGGGTAACAGGGTGAACTGGGTGCTCATATGAGCAATCAGGGGCACGATCGGGTTCAGCATGTCGCCGGTATCCCCGGTCTGCTGGCGCTGGCCGTCGATATCCAGTGTGAAGCTCAGGTTGCCCTTGGCAAGTTGGTCGGCGGCAACGAATGGTGAAAGCGGGCAGGCGCCGTCGAAGGCCTTTGCGCGCTCCCAGGGGTGCCCCTTTTCTTTCAGGCTGCTTTGCACGTCCCGCAAGGTGAGATCCAGGGCCAGGCCATAACCGAGAATGGCTCTTTCCACTTCGCTGGCGGAGGCATTGGTCAGGGGGCGGCCGATAAGTACGGCCAGTTCGGTTTCAAAGTGCACCGCACCCTGGCCTTTGGGGTAGACCAGCGGGCGGGTGATATGAACCGCTGCGGTGGAGGGTTTGATAAACAGCAGCGGTTCTTCCGGTACCGGGTTGTTCAGCTCCCGTGCGTGTTCGGCGTAGTTGCGCCCCACACAAACGATTTTGCCAAGGGGAAGATGAACCGGTGTTCCATCTTTCCAGTGATGCTGATAATCGCCCATGGTGGCGCCTCCGCTCAGTCTCCTTCGAATGAGCAGACAGTATAAACCTGCAGACCTTCTTCCTGCAGCTTGCGTGAGCCACCCAGATCCGGCAGATCAATCATGGCGGCTACTTCAACGATTTCAGCTCCGATCCGACGGATCAGCCGGGTTGCGGCCAGCATGGTGCCGCCAGTGGCAATCAGGTCGTCCACCAGGATGACCTTGTCGCCGGGTTTGAAAGCGTCTTCGTGCAGCTCGACGGAAGCCGTGCCGTATTCCAGTTCGTAGTCTTCCACCAGGGTGTCGAAGGGCAGCTTGCCCTTCTTGCGCACGAGTACCAGAGACGCATTCAGCTCGTAGGCCAGCGCCGAGCCAATAATGAAGCCCCGGGCATCGACGGCGGCAACCGCATCAATGTGCTGGCCATGGTAGCGATGGACAAAGGCATCGATCAGTTTACGAAATGCCGTTTTGTCCTGAAGGACCGTGGTGATGTCCCGGAAGGAGACGCCGGGTTTGGGCCAGTCCGGCACAGTGCGGATGGCTTTCTTGATGCTCTCGGAAAAATAGTCCATGGGCGGATCCGGTGATTACTCTGGGCGCCGCTCAGGCGGCGTCCAGGAACATGAATTTCAGAACAAATACAACGGCAATGGTAACGACACTGGCGTTAAGATCGGACCAGCGGCCAGACAACGCCTTGATCACGGCGTAGGTGATGAAACCCAGGGCAATGCCGTTTGCAATAGAGAAGGTCAGCGGCATGGTCAGTGCCGTGACGATCGCTGGTGCGGCGTCGGTGATGTCATCCCAATCGATCAGTTTGAGGCCGCTTGCCATCAGCACGGCGACGTAGAACAGGGCCGGTGCGGTCGCATAGGCAGGGATGATGCTCGCGATCGGTGACAGCAGCAAACAGGCGAGGAAAAGCAGGGCGACGACAACCGCCGTCAGTCCTGTGCGACCACCGGCGGAAATGCCAGCGGTTGATTCGATATAGCTGGTGGTGGTTGAGGTGCCCAGGGCTGCGCCTGACATGGTTGCGACGGAATCCGACATCAGAGCGCGTCCGAGACGGGGCAGCTTGCCATCTTTATCCAGCAATCCACCGCGCTGGGCTGCTCCGATCAGGGTGCCGGAGGTATCGAAAAGATCCACGAACAGAAAGGCAAAGATAATGCTGATCATGCCAACATTCAGTGCGCCGGCCAGATCAAGTTGCATAAAGGTGGGGGCAAGGCTGGGTGGGGCAGACACAAAGCCTTTGTATTCCACCATGCCAAGCATCATGGCGGCCACCGTAACAGCAAGGATGCCGATCATCACGGCGCCGGTGATTCTGCGGAATGAAAGTGCACAGATCAGTACGAATCCTGCGAAGAACAGCAGGCTCTCAGCCACTTTGATGTCGCCCAGACCCACAAGGGTCGCAGGGTTATCTACCACGATGCCGGCGTTTTTCAGTGCGATCAGAGCAAGAAAGAATCCGATGCCGGCGGAAATGCCAAAGCGTAGGGACATCGGAATGCTGTTGATGATCCATTCCCGGATCTTGACCACACTCAGAATGAAGAAAATAAACCCGGAGAGAAAGACAGCGCCCAGCGCCACTTCCCAGCTGTATCCCATACTGCCGACGACCGTGAACGAGAAAAAAGCGTTCAGGCCCATGCCGGGGGCCAGGGCAATTGGATAGTTTGCCCAGAGGCCCATAATCAGCGTACCGATGGTTGCGGCCAGACAGGTGGCCACGAAAACGGCTCCGAAATCCATGCCGGTGGACGACAGGATGCTGGGGTTGACCACGATGATGTAGGCCATGGTCAGGAAGGTGGTAATGCCAGCTACCACTTCTTTACGGACAGTGGTGCCGTGGGCCTGGAGTTGGAACAGTCGTTCAAGCATGACTTGGGTCTGCCTCTAGAATGCCTGGATTAGGGAGTTTGAAAGTCAGTTTGCGTGCGGAAAACGTGAATTGGGTGAAAAAACGGCAATGTTACCGGCTCAGGCGCCTCACGCCAAGGGATGATTCAGAGTTCAGTTCAGCATCTGGTCTCGTTGCAGGCGGATATCAAAGCGCACCGCGAGCATGCGAACAATCACGATAAACAGCAGGCCAATAGTCAGCGCCATGGATTCGCTCTCCAGCAACCACTGGCACACAAAGTACAGCCAGCAACCGGCGAAGGCGATAGAGGCGTAGATCTGGTCCTTGCGGAAAATAAAGGGAACTTCGTTGCACAGGGTGTCACGCAGGGCGCCGCCGAAGCAGCCTGTCATTACACCCAGCATGGAAGCGATAAACCAGGAGTGGCCCAGATCGAGAGCCAGTTGCGCACCGAGAATGGAAAAAATGCCAAGGCCGATGGCGTCCGGGAAGACGATTCTCGATTCTTTCAGGGAATGGGCCCGGCTCCAGTAGCTGAACACGATTGCCATGGCCAGGATCATGATCGGCTGCTCCTGGTGCTTGATCCAGTACAGCGGGTGATTGTCCATGATCAGATCCCGCAATGTGCCGCCACCCAGAGCGGTAATAAAACCGATGGCAAAAACACCCACCGGATCCATGTTTTTGGACCGGGCGACGATCATGCCGGAAATGGCAAACGCCACAACGCCAATCATTTCAAGAGTATAGATGATGTCAAACATGGGGCGGCTCTGATCTGACGAAATTCGGTCCGGGGCGTGGGTGAAAGGCTGGAAGAATAGCGGAATTCGTCCCGGGATTCATCTTCAGGCGTTGATGGCCGATTCGGCCAATGTGATCTGTTGCGCGACAGTTACGCGTATCACTGCCTTGTTTCCCGTTTGATTGATCCGGAGTACTGCAATATGGCCCTGATGCGTCTGGCCGCCGGTGTGATGATCATCGTCGCCGTGGTAGCGGGCGCTGTACTGTTCTGAATCCGTCGGCTTATCAGCCGGGCTTATTGCCATGAATAAGCAGCCTTGATTTGCTTCACGGGCTCTGTGCGTTTAGCTTGATCCTGGTCAATTACAACGTCAAATCAGACCCGCCCTGACGCCATCAGGGTAAGACAGACAGCCCAGGAGCAACCATGAAAGCCATTCTGTGCAAAGACTATGGCCCGGCAGAGAATCTGGTCATCGAAGACATTGCCAGCCCGGACGTAAAAGGCAGCGGCGTAAAAATCCGGGTCAAGGCTGCAGGCCTGAACTTCCCGGACACCCTGATCATTCAGGGCAAATACCAGTTCCAGCCGCCCATGCCGTTTTCCCCCGGTGGCGAACTGTCCGGTGAAGTGCTTGAAGTGGGCGAAAAAGTCAGCCGTTTCAAACCCGGAGACCGGGTAGCCGCTCTGACCGGCTGGGGTGCGTTTGCCGAAGAAGTGGTTGCTCCGGAATCCAACCTGTTGCCAATTCCGGACTCTATGTCCGATGAGAAAGCAGCGGCTTTCATGATGGTGTATGGCACCTCCTATTATGCGCTGAAACAGCGAGGCAACCTGCAGCCCGGCGAAACCTTGCTGGTACTCGGTGCCAGCGGTGGTGTTGGCCTGGCAGCGGTGGAGCTGGGCAAGGCTATGGGCGCGAAAGTGATCGCGGCGGCCAGCTCTGCTGAAAAACTCGCGGTGGTCAGGGAGGCCGGTGCTGATGAACTGGTGAACTACACCGAGGAATCGCTGAAAGATGCGGTGAAGAAACTGACCAAGGGTAAAGGTGTGGATGTGATCTACGACCCGGTCGGCGGAGATTTCACCGAACAGGCCCTGCGCACCATGGGCTGGAACGGCCGCCACCTGGTGATCGGCTTTGCCGCAGGGGATATCCCCAAGATTCCTGCCAATCTGACGCTGCTCAAGGGTTGTTCCGTGGTAGGCGTGTTCTGGGGTAGCTTCACCCAGCGCGAGCCGAAGACCAGTGCCCAGAACATGATGGAGCTGTTGCAGATGTATGCCGACGGCAAGATCGATCCCAAGGTCAGTGAGGTATTCGCATTCGAGGAATATGCCGCAGCACTTGGGGCGCTTACGGGGCGTCGGGCCACTGGCAAGATCGTTTTGCGGGTTGAAGAATAGTTCTTGGAGCCTGAGGGGTAGCCTCCCTCCTAGCCTTTAGGTTTCGGTGTGGGCCGCGCTGGGGAACGCTTCCAAAAAACCGCTACAAGCACATCCATGTGCGCTTATTTCGGGCCATCCATGGCCCTCAAAATTTTTTGGAAGCGTTCCCCATCACGGCCGATCAGCTTCACAGTAATAGTCAGGGAGAAAAGCTAGGTTTTTCAGTAAACTGACTATCACTCCTTGGCTCGGAAGTGAGTGCGGGGCGCCCCTCCCAAAAATGTCGGAGGCCATGGATGGCCGGAGAGAAGCGCACATGGATGTGCTTGTAGCGGTTTTTGGGAGGGGCACCCCGTACTCACTGTCACCAAGCGTTGCAGGCTAGGTTATGAGGCCCCTCTCCAAAAGTCAGGATCAAAACCGAACATCCCCCGAATCAATATCCGAGACTAGCTCCGGAGTCATCAAAGTATAACCGGACGAACCGGGCAGCCAGGCGTAAACATCGTCTTCCGGCCGCTCCAGCGAATAGCCGAGCTTCTGGATGTCCACCTTCCGGTACTTGAACGTCCCCGTCTTCTCGATGGCATTGGTCACCCGCACAAACACCGGCACCGCATAGGCCGGCAGATTCTCCTGCAGATAGTCAAACAGCTTGTTGATATCGAAGGCCGAACCATTGGACTGAGGCACCAGCGTTACCATGCCCGCCTTGCCGTTGGTTTTGGGAATCTCGACCCCGTACACAATGGCTTCCTCCACCATGCCGGAGCCATCAATGATATTTTCCACCTCCGTCGTCGATACGTTCTCTCCCTTCCAGCGGAAGGTGTCGCCCATGCGATCGACAAACTGCAGGTGACGGCAGCCGATTTCTTTTAATACATCACCGGTATTGAACCAGGCATCGCCTTTCTTGAAACCATCGCGCAGGATGGATTTCTCGGTGGCTTCCTTCTGGGTGTAGCCCTCGAATGCCCACTTCTTGTTGATCTCCCCGATCAACAGGCCAGGCTGGCCTTTTTCTACTTCCTCCAGACGGCCCTTGTCGTTGCGGATCGGGTCCCGGGTGCCTTCGTGGTACTTAACTAGTTTGTAGGGCGCGGTGGAGAAGCCCACGGTGTTGTCCATGTTGAAAAAGTTGCTGAAGCCGATATTGCCTTCTGATGAGGCATACAGTTCAGCCACCTTGTCGATGCCAAAACGTTCCTTGAATTCTTTCCAGATGGAGGGGCGCAGGCCGTTGCCGATCATTTTGGTCAGGCTGTGGTTGCGGTCCTGGCTGCCGGGAGGTTGATTCAGCAGGTAGCGGCACAGTTCGCCCACGTAGCCGAAGGTGGTGGCGTTGTAGCGTCGGACGTCGTCCCAGAAGGCGCTGGCGGAGAATTTTCGGCGCAGGGCGATGGCAGAGCCACCGGCGAGGACCGAGCCCCAGCACACCAGCAGGGCGGTGCCATGATACAGCGGCAGCGTACAATACAGGACGTCTTCCGGTTCCATGGCCAGGGAGAGCATGCCAAAGCCGCCGTAGGCTTTGATAAATTTGCGATGTGAACCGGGCGCCGCCTTGGGCAGGCCGGTGGTGCCTGAGGTGTAAAGATACACGGCGGTATCGCCCATGGTTACCGGGTCGCTCAGGACCGGGCGGGTTGAGGGCCGGCGGCTGACTTCCAAGGCCAGATTGACGTAGCCCTCCGGCGCGTCACCAAAGGTGTTCAGAGTGTTGCCGTCGTGCAGGTAGAGCAGGGGATGCGTGTGCCGGAGCTGAACCTCTCCACGAACCGACTCGGCATTGTCGATCAGTTCGCTACCAACCACCAGCAGTCGCGGCTCGATCAGGTTGATACTGTGGGCCAGCACTTTGCCTTTCTGGGAGGTGTTCAGCATGGCGCAGGCCACGCCGACCTTGGCTGCGCCAACCACGGTCGCCAGTAGTTCCGGTCGGTTTTCCAGCATTACCGCAATGGCATCGCCCTTTACCAGCCCCTGATCTTTCAGGTAATGGGCAATTCGATTGCTCCAGGCATCCAGTTCTGCCCAGGTAATGCTGCGATCATCGAAGAGAATGGCAGGGCGCGTGGGGTGTTTGTCAGCGTTGCGCTCCACCAGCTTGCCAAGGGTCAGCTCTTTTTTGTCGTCCTTTACCCGGTAGTAGTAAAGCCCTTTTGCCACGAAGGGAAATTTTTTCAGAACCGTGGGCAGGCTGCGCATGATGTCGCGTGCGGTTACGATGTCTTGGCTCATGGTGCGTCCGTTTCAGTCGTCATTGTCTTTGTAGGTTTTGAACCGCGGACCAACCCATTGCTCCGCGGCTAATCCAGGAACAGATCCGGCAGCAGTGGCTTGTTGCCTGCGGCATACCGGTAGTGTTCGAAGTCCTTCACGCCATCCTGGCGAAGTACATCCTCGTCAATCAGCGCTTGCCCGGTCAGTTCGTCCGCACTGCGGGACAGTATGCTGACCGCGGCATCGGCCATGATTTCCGGCTTTCGTCCCTGCGCCATCAATTGAGGTCCGCCCACTTCGTGTTCTATGGCGGCAGTGGCAATCAGAGTCTTTGGCCACAGGCAGTTCACGGCAATGCCATAGCGTCGGAACTCCTCGGCCATGCCCATGCTGAGCATGGTCATTCCGTATTTTGTGGTGGTATAGGGCCCGTACTGGGAAAACCACCGGGTATTCAGGTTCAGCGGCGGCGACAGGCTGAGAATGTGGCCACCGGATTCCTTCAGCCAGGGCAGGGCCGCCTGACTGCAGGTGAATACGGCCCGGGCGTTGACCTGATGCATCAGGTCGTATCGGCTCACTTTCAGGTTTTCGACACCGGTCAGCCGTATCGCCCCGGCGTTGTTCACCAGGGCATCGATACCGCCAAAATAACCGGCGGCTTCGTCGATTCGCTGGCGGACCTGTCGTTCATCCCGCACGTCCAGTACCAGCGGTAGCGCCTGGCCTCCGGCATTGCGAATTTCCTCAGCGACCGTGTGGATGGTGCCGGGTAGTTTCGGATGCGGGGTATCGGTTTTCGCTGCAATGACAACGTTGGCGCCTTCCCGGGCACAGGCCAGGGCAATGGCCCGGCCGATTCCCCGGCTGCCGCCCGTTATAAACACTGTGCGCTGTTGTAGCCGGCTCATGATTCTGCCTCCTCAGTGGTTTGCACGTCTGCCAGAAGTTGGCCACGCTTGACCTGGTCTCCTTTGCGGGCGAGCAACTGGCCAACGGTGCCCGTGCGGTCCGCCTTAACCGGATGCTCCATTTTCATGGCTTCCAGAATCACTAGGGTCTGGCCCTGTTCCACCTGATCTCCCTCTGCCACCAGTACATCAATAATGGCACCGTCCATAGTGGCCTGGATCTTGCCGCTGCCGGCGCCCAGGGCACCTTGGGCGGGTTGGTGCGTAATATCCCGAACGCACCAGGAACGGCCGAACGCCTGCAAATATAGGGAATCTCCGCTCCGGTGGTATTGGCACCGCTGACGAACCCCGTTGTCGATAATGCACAGCAGGCCTGGTTCCTGGCTTTGCAGGTGCAGTTCATAGTGTTCTTCGCCGTGAGCCACCAGCAGTTTGTGGCCACTGTGCCGAACCAGCAGTTCCACGGTTTCGTCCCGGGCCTCAAGTTTCATCGGCATGACGGTGGCGGGGGCGTTACTCCAGCCTTTCTGGGCGGATTGGCCGAGGCTCAATGCGCAGGCGCTCAGGGCCAGCTCGCGGATGGTGAGCGGCTGGGGCGCCAGTGACGGATCATTCTTGAATGCCTGCTGCAGGAAGGCCGTGGTGGCTTCACCGGCACCAAAGGTGTCATCGGCGATGATGCGGCTGAGGAAGTGCCGGTTGGTAATTACTCCAAATACAGTGGTGTCTTCCAGCGCCCGGATCAGGCGGCGACGGGCTTCGTCCCGGTTCTGGCCCCAGGCGATGACTTTCGCAAGCATGGGATCGTAGTGGGGGCTGACCACGTCACCGGAGCGCACGCCGCTGTCGAACCGAAGGCCTTCGCCCTCGGCCGGGGTGAATTCGTGCAGGGTGCCGGTTTGTGGGGTAAAGCCGCTGGCCGGGTCTTCGGCGTAAAGCCGCACTTCGATGGCGTGGCCGTTCAGTTCGATCTCATCCTGGGCCAGCGGCAGTGGCCGGCCTTCAGCGACCATCAACTGCCAGGCCACCAGATCCTGGCCGGTAATCAGTTCGGTGACCGGATGTTCTACCTGCAGGCGAGTGTTCATTTCCAGGAAGTAGAAATTGCGGTCTTTGTCGACCAGGAATTCCACGGTGCCGGCGCCTTCGTAGCCACAGGCCAGGGCGGCTTTGACGGCGGCTTCACCCATGGCTTTGCGTAGTTTCGGGGTCACGAAAGGTGAGGGCGCTTCTTCGACCACTTTCTGGTGCCGGCGCTGCACGGAACAGTCCCGTTCGCCCAGGTACACGGCGTTGCCGTGGCGGTCGGCGAACACCTGGATTTCCACGTGGCGAGGTTCGATGACGGCTTTTTCGATGATCAGTTCGTCGTCACCAAAGGCCTGCTTGGCTTCGGATCGGGCGCGTTTGATGTTGTCGGCCAGGTCGCTTTCGCTTTCCACCAGGCGCATGCCCCGGCCGCCACCGCCGGCGGAGGCTTTGAGCATCAGGGGGTAGCCGATGTCTTTGGCGGCAGCGATGAGTTCATCATCACCGGCGTTATTGCCTTCGTAGCCAGGGACTACGGGCACGCCGGCTTCCTGCATGGCGATTTTCGAGCGGCGTTTGCTGCCCATGAGTTCAATGGCGTTTTCGGGAGGGCCTACAAAGGTGAGGCCGGCCTGTTTGACGGCTTTGGCGAAGCCGGAGTTTTCGGAGACGAAGCCGTAGCCCGGGTGGATGCAGTCGGCGCCTGTTTTCCTTGCGGCATCGAGGATGGCGTCGGCGTTGAGGTAGGAGGCGGCAACCTGTGCCGGGCCGATGCAGACGGCTTCGTCGGCTTGTTCAACGTGCAGGGCGTTGGCGTCGGCTTCGGAGTAGACGGCAACGGTTCGGTAGCCCAGCGCCTTGGCTGTACGGATGACCCTGACGGCGATTTCGCCTCGGTTAGCGATTAAAAGTTTTTTTAGCATACGCGTTACCTATCTGGTTACTTTGCCGCCTGGGTTGGGTGCTCGTCCGCACCACCACCAGGGTGGGCTTCCGGAAAACCGCTACAAGCACGTCCATGTGCGCTTCTCTCCGGCCATCCATGGCCTCCGACATTTTCCGGAAGCCCACCCTGCCAGTGGCGCTCCCCGAACCTTGTCGGAGTCTGCCCAACTACGGTCAATAGACATTATTTAGTTGTTATTGATTGGGGAGCTCTGCCCACTTGGGCTCACGCTTCTGCATAAATGCCATCGTGCCTTCCGCCCCCTCCGGCCCCCGGATGGCGGCCGCGAATTTTTCAGCGGCGTCATCGAGTAAACCGGCCATGGCTTCATGTCCCACCCGATGCAGTAAGGCCTTGGTTTCTGCCGTGGCGTCGGGGGCGCACAGGCGTACCCGTTCCAGAGCCTGGTTCAGCATGTCGCTTAGCTGTTCTTCGGATTCCGCAACCTGGTGAACGATGCCGAGTGTGCAGGCTTCCGTTGCGTCGATTCTCAAACCTAGCAGCGCCAATCGACGGGCCTGGGTCAGGCCGATACGTTCGACAACGAACGGGGCGATCTGGGCCGGGATGACGCCGAGGGTGGTTTCCGGCATACCGAATTTGGCAGTCGGGCCGGCGATGGCCAGGTCGGAGACGCAGGCCAGGCCGAAGCCGCCGCCCATGACGGCGCCTTCGGTGATGGCGATGACGACTTTGGAGGATTCGTTGACTTGCTGGATCATCTGGCCGAAGGCGCGGTTGAGTTTGTAGAACGGGTCATCGCGGCCTTCGCCGGCTTTCTGGCTCCGGGCGCCGGCCATGTCTTTGATATCGCCGCCGGCGCAGAAATGTCCACCTGCGCCGCGGATGACGGCGGCGCGGATGCTGATGTCGTTTTCGATCTCGCTGAAGATGGTGGACAACTCAGCGACCATCTGCAGACTCATAGCGTTGCGGACGTCCGGGCGGTTGATGGTGATGAACAGGGTAGGGCCCTGTTTTTCGAGAATCAGGGTTTCGCATTGTGGTAGTTGGTATTCCATACAGGACTCCACGTAAAACGTTTGGGGCCATGAGGCGGGGTTCCCCTTCCGGGACCGTTGAGGGCCATGGACGGCCCGAAACGAGCCCACAGGGAAGTGCTTGTAGGCGTGTCCCGGAAGGGGAACCCCGCCTCATGGCCTTCCGCCAAACTAAATGCTCAGTCGCGTTTCTTGCCAGGCAAGGTGCCCATCAGCTTGCAGATGATGCCCAGCATGATTTCGTCGGCACCGCCGCCGATGGAGACCAACCGCACATCGCGGTAAGCCCGTGACAGGGGGTTGTCCCACATGTAACCGTTGCCACCCCAGAACTGCAGGCAAGCATCGGTCACTTCTCGACCCAGACGCCCGGCCTTCAGTTTCGCCATCGACGCCAGCTTGGTGACATCTTTGCCCTCAACGTGCAGCTCACAGGCCTGATAGGTCAGCGCGCGCAGCGCTTCGATTTCGGTCTGTAACTCCGCCAGGCGGAAATGGATGTACTGGTTGTCGATGAGCGGCTGGCCAAAGGTCTTGCGCTCGCGGCAGTATTCAATGGTCTGCGTGACACAGTTTTCCAGGGCCTTGATTACGTTGGCGGCCCCCCACATGCGCTCCTCCTGGAACTGCAGCATCTGCATCATAAAGCCGGTGCCTTCTGCGCCGATGCGGTTACGCTGGGGAATTCGCACGTCGTCCAGAAACACCTGGGCGGTTTCTGATGAACGCATGCCCAGCTTGTTCAGGTGCGGGCTGAAGGTGATGCCCGGTGTGTTCATGGGCACGATCATCAGGGTTTTATTCTTGTGGGGTTTGTCGTCGCTGGTGTTGGCCAGCAGACACATGAAATCCGCTTTCGGGGAGTTGGTGATCCACATCTTGGAGCCGTTGATGACGTAGTCATCGCCGTCTTTCTTAGCCGTGGTTTTCAGGCCGGCCACATCGGAGCCTGCGCCCACTTCACTCACACCGATACAGCCCACCATATCGCCAGCAATAGCCGGGGCCAGGAAGTCCCGTTTCAGTTCATCGGAACCGAAGCGCGCAATCGCGGGGGTGCACATGTCAGTCTGTACGCCCACGGCCAGCGGAACACCGCCGCACTTGGCCATGCCCAGTTCTTCAGCAGCCACGAGGTTGTAGCTGTAATCCAGACCCATGCCGCCGTATTCCTCCGGCTTCTGAATGCCCAGCAGGCCCAGGTTGCCGAGTTTCTTGAACAGATCGTGAATGGGAAACTCGCCGGCTTCCTCCCATTCATCGCAGTGCGGATTGATTTCCTTTTCGACAAAATCGCGGACGGTCTTTCTGAGGGCTTCGTGTTCGGCTGTGAATTTCATTGTTGTTCTCCCGGTAAATCAGTGTGGAAATCAGAAACGGGCGACGCCGTAAACGTTGGGTCGCAGTGGTCGTTGTTCGGCTTCACGGCAAACGGAAAGCACCATGGCCAGAACACGGCGGGTATCCCGAGGATCGATCAGGCCGTCGTCCCAGAGCCTGGCAGTTCCGTAAAGGGCGGTGGAGCCGTCTTCCAGCTTTTTGGCGGTGGCCTGTTCCAGGAACGACAGAGTCTTTTCGTCCGGCTCGATACCACTTTTGCGTTGTTTTTCTTCAGCCACGATGCGCATCACCTTCCCGGCCTGGGCGGGGCCCATGACGGCGGTGCGGCTGTTGGGCCAGGCGAAGATAAATCTCGGGTCCAGGCCCCGGCCGCACATGGCGTAGTTGCCGGCGCCGTAGGAACCGCCCACCACCACGGCGAGTTTTGGTACCCGGCAGTTGGCCACGGCCTGAATCATCTTCGACCCGTGTTTGATGATGCCGTTCTGTTCGGAGTGGGTACCGACCATAAATCCGGTGGTGTTATGCAGAAACAGGATAGGCGTGCCTGCCTGATCGCAAAGCTGGATAAACTGCGCCGCCTTGGCGGAGCCGGCAGGGGTGATCGGGCCGTTGTTGCCGATGATGCCTACGCTGTGACCTTGAATACGGATGGTGCCGCACACCGTCTGACTGTCGTAGTCGTTCTTGAAATCCAGGAACCGGGAGCCATCGGCGATGCGGGCCAGGATCTCTCGCACGTCATAGGGCTTCTTGGCGTCGGAAGGAATCACGCCCAGCAGCTCGTCCGCCGGATACAGCGGCTCATCCCACTGTGGTTCCTGGCGTAGCGGCAGGTTTTCGTTCCAGGGCAGGGCGCCCAGAATCTCCCGGGCCTGCCGGATGCCATCAGCATCGTCTTCCGCCAGGTATTCGGCGGTGCCGGCAACCGTGGCGTGCATTTCTGCTCCACCCAGCTCTTCATCGGTGGCGACCTCGCCGGTAGCCGCTTTTAGCAGAGGTGGGCCGGCCAGGAACATCTTGGCCTGTTCGCGCACGGTGATCACATAATCCGACAGACCGGGCTGATAGGCCCCGCCGGCAGTGGCGTTGCCATGGACGACGGTTACCTGTGGAATACCGGCTGCTGACATACGGGCCTGGTTCGCAAAGCCCCGGGCGCCCAGCACGAAGATATCGGTGGCGTAGTTCAGGTTGGCGCCGCCAGATTCTGACAGCGACACCACCGGCAGCTTGTTCTCCATGGCGATCTGCTGCAGGCGCAGGGTTTTGTCCAGACCGGCGGGAGTAATGGTTCCGCCCTTGATGGCACTGTTGCTTGCGACCACCAGGCAGCGTACTCCTGCTACTCTGCCGATGCCGGCAATAATCCCGCCTCCGGCCATGGAACCGTCTTTGTCATCATGCATCTTGTAACCGGCCAGGGAACACAGCTCCAGAAACTCACTGCCACGATCGAGCAAGCGATTGATGCGATCCCGCGGTAGCAGCTTGCCCCGCTTGGTAAACTTCTCCCGGGCCGATTCCGCCAGGTCCAGAACCTTCTGCTCCACATCCCGGAAAGTCGAGATATGCGCTTCCATGGCCTCGACATTGGCCCGGAACTCGTCGGACTGGGGGCTTATTGTTGTTTCCAGTACCTGCATGGCAAATCCTCAGTCGTCACTCAACACTTTCGGCGTTACCGCCCGATGAAAACCGTTATAGGGCTCGTTATTCGTCGCCTTCGGCATCGGCCACACACGCCCACCCTGGGACGCCGCGCCATCAATCCGCAGACAATCACCACTGATAAACGCCGCGCCCGGGCTAAGCAGGAAGCAGATCGCCGAACTCACCTCTGATTCTGTACCCATCCGCTTGATCGGCACCGCATCCGCCAGGCTGCGAATCCACGACTTCATGTGGGCCGGGTAGTTGTCCATCCCGCTGGACGCAATCCACCCCGGCGCCACCGCATTCACCCGAACCCCGGACGGTGCCCATTCGACCGCGGCTGTCTGGGTGAAATTCACCATACCGGCCCGGGCTGCGCCAGAGTGCCCCATGCCGGGCATGCCACCCCACATATCTGCCACGATATTTACAATCGCACCGCCGGACTTGCTCAAGGCCTGGGTATAGGCCTCCCTGGCCATCAGGAAACCGCCGGTCAGATTCGTGCGCACCACGGTTTCCCAACCCTTCTGGTTAATGCCCGTTAACGGAGACGCAAACTGCCCGCCGGCATTGTTCACCACCCCGTTCAGACCGCCGTGGGTCTCAATAATGGCCTTCACCGTGGTCTTGACCGACTCCTCCTCGCGAATATCGCAGGCATGGGCGCTGGCAATACCGCCGTCTTCCTCAATTTCGGCCTTAACCGCGTCTACCTTCTCCTGCTTACGACCCACCAGCGCAACCCGGGCACCGAGCGCCGCCAGTTCGTGAGCCGTGCAGCGGCCAATCCCCGAACCGCCACCGGTGACAATAAAAACCTGGCCTTCAAACAAGCCCGGGCGAAGAACAGACTGATAACTCATACAAAATTCCCTATTCCAATCCAAAGAATCCACGAAAAACGTTCGGGCGCTCCGCCGGGGTACAGCCTTCCGGGACTGTGCGCAGCAGGGAAGCTGCGCTCAAGCCTACACGGACGCATTTACGGCGTGTCCCGGAAGGCTGTACCCCGGTGGGGCGCTTGCACCCAAGCTCAGGGAAGTAATGCCCTGTCGGGGCTCTTGCCCCAGAACCGGGGTTAATACATTCATTGAGGAACCAGATTCGAAGGCACAGGCACCGGAAACTCCAGCAACTGCTGAGCAAACGCCTTACCCTGCGGATCAATCCGAAGCGACGCCACACCGCCGCCACCTAGACTGTGCTCCAGCAAGAAATTGAACGCATGCAACCCAGGCATAGACCAGCGAGTCACCTTGCCGGACTCAGGATTCAGCGTATGAGCCATCCACTCGGCCACCGCCTGTTCCGTTAACGCAGCCTCAATATAAGGAACATACTCTCGATCCCGCGCGATCACCCCGATATTGCTGTGATCGCCCTTATCCCCGGACCGCGCCCAAGCCAGCTTGAGCAGCGGCACTGTGGTATCCGTTGCCACCTCCATCCGGGACTCCGGCTCAGCCGCGAGATCGCCCGGATTGAAACCACCTTCGGTCGCTACCTCCACCTCAGACTTCTCACTTGCCAGATCCACCGAAACCGCCACCTCCGATTTCGGTACCAGACAGGAATACAAACGAATCTTCGGCCACACGGTTGGCCGACCGCCGACAATACCGGTGATGCCAGGCGCCATACCGGTAGCGGCCTGGGCAATTTCCCTGGAAAACAGCACCAGGGCTTCTTTCTTCGGATGGGCGGTGGCAATCTTCACCACCACTTCCCGGCATTGGTCGCCCGTGCCATGGGGGCCATAGGTAGTCTCGGTGCCCAGCAATTCGATACTGGTTTCGGAATAATCCGGCAGGCCGCGCTCGGCAAACATCGCTGACGTCCTGGCCAGAATAGCTTGCGCCACTCGTTGTGCTTTGGCGCGGGCATCAAGGCCGGCCAGCAGGAACGTCACCGTGCACTTGAATCCATCTGGCCAGGTGCCTGACACCTTGTAGCTGTCCGTCGGCGGCAGTCCCCTGGCACCGGACACCCGGACCTGGTCCTTGTCGATTTCCTCCAGTGTCACCTGAGTGAAATCGCAGGTTACATCTGGCAGCAGGTAAGCCCGTGGGTCGCCAATCTCATACACCAGCTGCTCGCCCACAGTGCCCCTGCTGACCATGCCGCCGGTGCCCTCGGGCTTGGTCATCACAAAATCGCCAGAGGCGCTGACCTCGGCGATGGGAAAGCCCATATTGGCGTAGCCATCAGCCACCTGTTCCCAGTCGGTGAAATTACCGCCGGTAGACTGGGCGCCGCATTCCAGCAAATGCCCGGCCAGGCTGCCCTGGGCCAGTTTGTCGTAGTCGTTCCAGCGCCAGCCGAATTCATGCACCAGCGGCGCCAGCACCAGCGCACTGTCTGCGACACGGCCGGTGATAATGATGTCGGCACCCTGTTCCAGGGCCGCCACCAGGCCGGGCGCACCCAGATAGGCGTTCAGGCTCACCATCATGGCGGGGAAGGGCTGACCGGTGGTCATTTCAGTAATGCCGGCATCGCCCAGCTTTTTCTTTTTCATCAACAGATCATCGCCGAGCACCAGCGCAATCTTCAGATCGACGCCGGCCTTTTCACACAGGGCCTGCAGAGCATCGCGGCAAGCCACCGGGTTTACTCCACCGGCATTGGCCAGAACCCGGATGCCTTTATCCTTTATCTCGCCGAGCAGAGGCGCCATCACCGTCTGCACAAAATCCCGGGCGTAGCCCTGAGTCGGGTCTTTCATCTTCTGGCCGGCCATGATCGACATGGTGATCTCGGCCAGGTAATCGGCGACCAGGTAATCAATATTGCCCTGGCGTACCAGTTGGGCAGCGGCGGTTTCGGTATCGCCCCAGAAAGCGGCGGAGCAACCGATACGGATGGTTTTGTTGGCGTCTGACATGTTCTTGGCCTTGTTCTGATACCCGCACTGGCGAGAGGTTATCCAACGATCGAAACGACAATACCAAGCAAGCGCTTGGTTTGTAAACAGGCAAATCTCGGGTAGAATAAAAAGTCCCAGCAAGACAACCGGATGGCCTTTGTGAACCAGAACCCAATCCTGCAATCCCTCATTGCCGAGCAACTTGTGTCTGATCCCTCCAGCGCCCGCGGGCGCCTGTTAAACGAAGCAGCAAGACTGTTCAGGGATAAAGGCTACGAGCGCACGACGGTGCGGGATCTGGCGGCGGCTGTGGGTATTCAGTCAGGGAGCTTGTTCCACCATTTCCGCACCAAAGAGGAAATTCTCAAGGCGGTGATGGTCGAGACCATTCGGCTGAATACCGCCTTGATGCAGGCCGCTGCCGACCAGGCGGATTCAGCGAGAGAAAAACTGCGGGCGCTGATAAGGGCGGAACTGGAGTCGATTAACGGCCAGACCGGAGAGGCCATGGCGGTGTTGGTGTATGAGTGGCGCAGTCTTTCGGAAAGCTCCCAGGCTGAAGTGCTGGAGTTGCGGGATATCTATGAAGACCTGTGGTTGTCTACGCTCCAACAGCTGTCGAAGGAACACCAGCTTGGAGCGGACCCTTTCATTACCCGAAGAATGTTGACCGGCGCCCTGAGCTGGACGGTCACCTGGTATCGCCCGGAACGGGGTGGTCTGACCCTCGATGGACTGACCGATCAGGTGATGGCGATGCTGGGTCTTGATCAATGTTAATGTGCACAAGTCACAAAGTGGCACGCTTGTTCCGAAATGCGCTACATATTTAACTCATTGTTATAAATCAATAAATAATAAAATAATTCGATTCATCCCGGGCCATTGGCCTGATCGGCATGTCGGTTTCGGCAATAAAGCCATTTCTGTCTGACAATATTCCTCGCATTCTTGCTCTCGTTCGAGCTCTGGCCAGAGGTATCCGGAGCTGGTTCACGGATTGACGAGAATTAAATGTGATAAGAATTTCTCGCACTCCCTTACATACAAAAACAATGTCAGACAGGTCGAATTATGATCTCCTCAATGGTCTCTCAAGCGCGTCGGTTCTCGGCTCGTGTTCGCCAGGCAATGCTGGGAAGTTCGGTACTGCTGCTGGCCGGATGTTCTGCCAACCCTATCTACACCACCACCGGCATCGTGTTGTCGAACTACTCGGAGTCCGAGGCAACCCCCTACGTTATGCAGATGTCCGATCCGGGCATGGCCTGTGCGCTGGGTGAGGGCACGGATCCACTGGTTTACTCGTTTTCGAGAGTCACTGATGCACCGGACTCAACCGGTTCCCTGCTCATGCTGCTGGCGGCGAATTGCATGGAATACCGGGCCTGGGAGGCTGAACTGGCTTATCTGCGGGCGGAATACCGTGGCGATGTTCCCGCCGCCAAAGATGCCCGGGAAGTCTCCAAAAGACTCTACGCGCGCACCGCTGAGCGCCGCTACGAAGCCTTCAAGCGTGCCATGGCCGCCTACGATTTTGACCCGGCAGCCGAACCTCTGGAATGCCCGTTCCTTTTCAGTGATCAGGACGAACTCACGTTCCTGCTCGGGCTGCTAACGGGGATGCAGGGCATTGTGAACGACTCCAACTCCGGCGCCCTGGCGGGTGTGCCTCGCAACATTGCGCCCCAGGCCGAGCGTGCCGCCCAGTGCGTGGATAATGAAAAATGGGGCGGTTTGCCCAACGCCGTTCGCGCCCTCGTCTGGTTACTGTTGCCTGACACCCGACCGGACCTGTCTCCAGACCCCTGGCAGGTGATGGAAAACAGCGCAGAGCTGAGTGTTGAGTCCGGTATCCGTGCCTCTTACGCCGTTCAGGTAGTCGCTGCGGAAACCTTTGGGCGACCGCAGGTGCTGGCACAGGCCATTTCGGAATTCGCAGAGGCTGAAGAGCGCATCGAGGTTTGGGAAGAATATCGGCTTGTGGACGAAGTGGCCCGCAGGATTGTCCAGTTCGCATCGGACAAACACTGGAGCGCCAACTACGGCCACCGCACACCACGGACCTTCTTCGGCAAGATGAGTCCGGAGCGCAATACCGAGAACGTTGAAACCATGGATCTGGAAGGCCTGCTCTGAGGCTGGCCTTTCAGTTATCTATGACTTAAAGATCAAAAACACAAGAATGACCCGGAGGTCGTCATGATTCGCAAATCCCTTGCAGCCTTGTCTCTTGCCATTGTCGCACCACTGGCATCTGCCCAGTCGGTTTCCATGTGTGTGTTTGATGTCATCGGCGCTAACGGCGACGTCTACAACATGGTCAAGGACTACGCTCTGGAAATGAAAGCCCATGGGGTCGATTTCCAACTCAAGCCCTACACTGATGAAGGCGTGGCCATTGGCGACTTCAACGCGGGCCAGTGCGATGCCGTCGCCGCGACCGACATCCGTATTCGCCCATTCAATCGTTTTACCGGAAGCATCAGTGCCGTCGGTGCCCTGCCAAGTTACGACGACCTGAAAACCCTGCTGGCCACCCTGGCACAGCCCAAGGCAGCGTCCCTCATGAAGGACGGTGGCTATGAGGTACTGGGCATTGTACCGGCGGGTGCCGGTTATCTGTTTGTGAATGATCGCAGCATTGATACAGCGGGCGAACTGGCCGGAAAGCGTATTGCCACCCTGGACTACCAGAAAGACGCCATTCACATGGTGAACTATGTAAAAGCGACGGTGGTTCCCTCTGATATCACCAACTTTGCTGGCAAGTTCAACAATGGGTCGGTCGATACTGCCTATGCGCCTGCGTTCGCCTACCAGGCTCTGGAGCTGTACAAAGGGATCGGCGACAAGGGTGGCATTGTCGACTACCCGCTTGCCCAGCTGACCATTCAGATCATTGCCCGTGATGGCGTGATCGAAGACGACACGGCCCAGAAGGCCCGGGAAGTTGCCTGGGGCATGTACCCACAGGCAATGAATCTGATTAAAAGCCAGGAAAACGGGATTCCTGACGAGCAGTGGATACGGATCCCGGAAAAGGACATCGTTGGTTACCAGGAGATGTTCCGCCAGAACCGTCTGGAAATGCGCGATGGGGTTGACGGAGCTCCCAACGTTTATCACCCGAAAATGCTGAGCCTGCTCAGCAAGATCCGATGTGCCAGCAATCCCGGCGCCTCCGAGTGTACAGCGGAAAACCGGGAATAAGCGGAGAGCCTGACCATGAACTGGCGCGCAATGACTGCAACCGGCGTAAGAACGTTGTATCCCATGCACAGACTGCATGGGATGATTCTGCTGCTGTTGCTTCTGGCCACCCTGCTGCTGGGGATGGGCAACTCGCTCCACTCCCGGTTGCTATGGGTCGGCGAGCAGGTATGGCCTAACTATTACCTGCTCAATCCGGATGCAACAGAGCCTACCTGCAACCTTTTCATGGACATTGATAAAGAGGTAGAGCGACGGGTCCAGGCCTATAAGCCAGACCCGGACGACCTGTTCAGTTCGCCGCCGGATCCCCAGGCTATCCGGCAGTCCCTGCAGAGTAACCTGGCGCTGTGTGAGCAGCGCCACCTGCAGTTTGCCGAAAACCAGAAACACGCCACCTGGGCGCTCGGTGTCTACAAGGCTGTAGAGCAGGGTTTGGCCGACTTCCTGCTCGATAACATAGACCTGACTAAGTTCCTGTTTATCGGCATGTTTGCTCTGGCTGCCGCCATTGCCGCAATGGATGCCGACCACATTGCTTTGCGTCTGCCCCGCAATCGGGCGGAGTGGCGTTTAAGCCAGGGCGTGCAGTTCGTCATCAACGGCCTGATGGTGCTGTCATTGAACGCTTACATGGGCCGGCTGGCTCAGTCTCCGGGGTCTGAGGCGAACATTGTCCTGCAGTACGCCTGGGCAGGCGTGTTCGGGCTGTTCATGATCATCAATGCTTTTCGCTTCGTCTATGTGCCGGAGCGAATGAGGGCGGGCAGTCTGGCGCTGGCTTCCGGCCTTGTGGTGCCGCTGTATTGCACCATGGGCTTCATTGCCATGAGCTATTTTTTCTTTGTGGATGGCTACTCCTCCGGGCTGGCAATCTACTTCGGCATGATGTCGAACCTGTCCTCCATGTTCATCAACATCGGACTGTACGTGCTGGTGGGCATGATGCTCAAACAGACCCGGGTTCCAGAGCTGTTGCTGAACTTGGTGAAGCCCTTCAATCTGCCTGCACCCTTGCTGGCTTCGGTAATCATCTTTGCCACTGCCTTCCCGACAGCATTTACCGGAGCCTCCGGCATTTTCATTCTGGCCGTGGGCGGGGTTGTCTACGACGAGCTTCGGCGGGCCGGGGCAGGGCGTCAATTGTCACTGGCCACGACCGCCATGTCGGGCAGCCTTGGGGTGGTGCTCAATCCCTGCCTGCTGATTGTGGTGGTTGCCGCACTGAACAAGGAAGTGACCACCACCGAAATGTATGGATGGGGGTTCTGGGTGTTCATCATGTCGGCCACCCTGTTCTCCTTTGTGGTGTGTAAGACCGAAGGCAACTGGAGACCAAGGCCGGCCCCGGGTGCATTCCGCGCGGCCGTCATGGAGCTGCGACCGTTGTTGCCTTATGCACTGACGGCAACGGCAGTGATCCTGGCCATCTGGGCGATCCTGGGGCTTCAATTCAACGAGTACAGTGCGCCTTTGATTTTGCCGCTGGTAATGCTGGCGCTGGTTGCCCTGGACGCCGGCCGGAATAGCCGTGACGAAGGCCAGAGCCGTACCAGTGCGTTTTTCTCCCGAAGCACAGCGGCTGCCAGCGATTCGGCTGTGCACATTGGCGCACTACTGGCGCTGATTGGTTTCTCGATTTGCCTGGGCGGTATTCTTGAGCGTTCTGATATTGTTCATGCCCTGTTCCCGGAGGATCTGACCAGCCCCTGGATTGCCATGCTGGTAATCGTGGTCATGCTGACGGTGATCGGGATGGTGATGGATCCGTTCGGTGCCGTCATACTGGTTTCCGCCACTATTGCCCAACCGGCCCTACAGATTGGCATTGATCCACTGCATTTCTGGATCGTCTGCCTGGTGGCATTTGAACTTGGCTATCTCAGCCCGCCGGTTGCCCTGAATCACCTGCTGACCCGGCAGGTGGTGGGTGAAACCGAAGTGCTGGCAGCGGAACGTACCGGCACCTTCTGGCACCGCTATGAGAGATTGTTGCTGCCGCTGGTTGTGATGATTCCCACGCTTCTGCTGGTGGCCTTTGTGCCCATGCTTTTCTACGCTTTGTAAGGCCAGGAGAAGCGAAGTACTATGAAAGAACCCGCGATGCCAAGGCCCGCGGGTTTTTTCATGGGGCCCGTGAAGGTCTGACACAGGTCGATCAGGGATGTCTGGCCGTATACTCTGTGAACAGTTTCAACAAAGAATAAGAGAGACGCCGTGAGATTGTCGATTCTTGCTTTTGTTGTGGTGCCAGGGATGGCATTGCTCACCGGTTGTGGCGGTGGTTCGGGCGGTTCCGATGCCGTTGCACCGATAGCGCCGCCCAGTCCGCTTTCCGGGGTTATCAGTATTGAAGCCAACAGCCGGGTTGATCAGGACACGATGGACCAGTTGGGGCTGGATGGGGCGAGACCTGCGACCGTTTCACTGGGACTGCCGGACAACTTTGTGCTGGCCGGTTACCTGGCAGGCAGTGGTGGGAGCTATCCGACGCTCACGGATCAAGGCGTTATTTTTAGCTACGAGAGCGATGCTGAGGACCTCTACAACGTGCCTATGGCAAAAGGCCAGGCGATTGTACTCGAGGCTTTTGGTAGTCGGGCAGGTAATCCGGCACTAAGGATTGAACTGACGGATAACGGAAGAATAGTCGATAGCGCGGAGACTGGAAGTGCCGGGTCTCGTGTTGTTGTCGAGTTGGGGGATGAAGCGGAAGGGGAATACAGCCTGACAGTGCGTACTCTCGGTAGTGGGCCTGCCCGTTACGTTATATCCAAGAACTCCGTCGGAACCGCAACACAACTGAATTTTGATTGGCCTGACTATGACTTTGTTCAGGGCGAGGCGTTGGTCTCCATGGCGGAGGGAAAGACCAGTAGTTTCGCCGTAAATGCTGGAGTCTCAGGGCGGCATTTGGGCGGTGCGGACTGGCTGGTATCAATGCCTGTAGTGGCGACTTCATCAGCGGCAAATAGTGGGATTGCTGGCCAACAGATCACGCTTGAATGGATCAGAGAGCTGAGAAAGCGGCCGGAATACAAGTCGGTGGTTCCTAATTATTTCTTTCGCACCCAGGCTACGCCGATTGATGAACCAGATTATTCCCTGAACTGGCACTACGACCTCGTTAATGCGCCGATCGCCTGGCAGATCGGTAACGCTGGCTTGACGCCCGTTCACGTTGCTGTGTTGGATAGCGGCCTTCTGCAAGACAGTGAAGGTCATTGGCATCCGGATCTTCAGCAGAATGTCGCCCCGGAAGGTCGAGATTTTATCGATGGTGGTGAGCCGGTTGATCCCGGAAGTAGCGTTGGCGGAGATGTTTATCATGGCACCCACGTAGCAGGCACTATCGGGGCCGCCCTCAACAATGAGGGGATTGGCGGAATTGCTTTTGAAAGCAAGATTGTTCCGGTGCGTGTGCTTGGTGAGGGTGGCGTTGGTACGTCGGATCAGCTCATAGCCGGGATTCGCTGGGTAACAGGTGAAACCAGCGGTGGATCGCCAAAAGCTCAGGTCGTTAATATGAGTCTGGGTGGGCTGCCCCAGATCGAAGCGCTGGAAAGCGCGCTGCGATATGGAGTGAGTGAAGGTCTGCTATTTGTGGCAGCCGCCGGAAATTCGGCTACGTCAGTACCGTCGTATCCGGCGGCATCCAGTCATGTGCTTTCAGTCAGTGCCGTTGACGCTGGAGGCCGCCCCGCCTCTTATTCCAATTTCGGTAGCTGGATTGACCTTGCGGCTCCTGGGGGCGATGCGAGCCGGGATGGCAATCTTGATGGCCTGGCCGACGTGGTCTGGTCGACCAGCGGAGAGCGTCGTGGAAGTGTTTCTGTGCCGGGTTATCGTGGGCTGCAGGGCACCTCCATGGCATCGCCGCATGTAGCTGGTGTTTTGGCCTTGATGAAGTCGGAAATGCCGAACCTGAACACAGTAACCGTTAGGGGGTGGTTAGAATCGGGACTGCTAACACAGCCTCAGGATGGCAGAACTGATCGCCTGGGGTGGGGGATTATCGATGCAGGCAAAGCTGTGGCCAAGGCTATCGACGGTGAACCTGTCACTGTCCTTTCTGCTTCACCCGCCGTGGTTAGCCTTAGCAATGAAGGTATATCAACACAGTTGGTTGAGATTCAGAAATTCGGAGACGCCTCGGTTTCCGCCGAAATGGTCGCGAGTCAGCCGGAATGGCTGGGCGCTGAACTATCCGGGAGTGCAGAAAGTGGTGATCTGGAATTAATGCTGACACTCAAACCAGATCTCCTGGACCCCGATGAGCCAGCCAGAGGGGTCGTTGATATTGCATACGAGGTCGATCTATCCCCGAACACATTGAGCATCCCCGTCATCGGGCAGCTGCTCAGCGATGAGCGTGCTCGAGATGCCGGGCGACATTTCGTCTTGCTTGTAAGCAAAGAGCCGACTGATGGCGGCTTTTATCTTGCGCAGTCTCAGGTCGTTGCAGATGTCGAGAACGGTCAGTATCGCTTCAGGTTTGAGCCGGACGATGGAGAAGAACCGAGACGGCTTTCTGAAGTTACCCCTGGTGAGTACTTTCTGGTTGCTGGAACAGATCTAGATGGAGATGGATTGATTTGTCAGGCGGGTGAAGCCTGTGCGGAGTATCCTGTTTCAGGCTTGCGAGAAGTGATCACCATAGAAGACGGCCAAAGCCTGTCTGATATCCGCATGACCACCAGTTTCTCACGTCCAACCATTTCTACCTCCAACCCTGATATCCTTCCCAGGCCCGGGTTTAAAGGTTACAGATTACTGCAGCCTGACCAGGCGCCTTCGACCAACGACGGAGTAAAAGCAGTTCAATGAAAAGGACTCTGGTTCGACCATTTATCACCTCCGCTGCGATGCTGCTTCTGGCGGCGTGTAGCGCCACGGGCGGACCCAGCGCGGGTGAGGGCGTAATGGTGCGGCAGATTACCCAGTCTGCGTATTGCGGCCTGACCGGGCCGGGGGTGGCGTTTGTGCGTTCGGAGGCAGATCGCGAAGCGCTCCTGGATGTCAGCGGCCAGAATATGGCCACGGATGTGGTGCGCAAGGTTGATCTGAGCCGGGAGGCACTGGTGATGGTCACGCTCGGCCAGAAACCAACCGCCGGTTACAGCGTCGGGCTCCAGTCTGCGCTGGCGCAAGGCGAGAGTCTGGTGCTCGACATGCATGTGAATGAACCGGCGCCGGACATGATGGTGGCCCAGGTGGTCACCTCGCCCTGTGCGGTACTTGCGGTTGAGCCTCGCGGCTGGCAGCAGATTCGTGTGCAGGGCCTGACTGAGCAGCCACTGGTTCGGACGCTTGAAAACTGAAACCACTTGGCGCCGCCACAAAACAACCGTTGATCTTTCAGCCTGAATCCCTAAGCTATGGCGCAACGATCATTTGCGGAGCCGTGCCATTCCTATGAGCGAGCAACAGTACAACGCCGATGCCATTGAAGTCCTGAGCGGTCTTGATCCGGTGCGCAAGCGCCCGGGGATGTATACCGACACGTCGCGGCCCAACCACCTGGCCCAGGAAGTCATTGATAACAGCGTTGACGAGGCCCTCGCCGGCCACGCCCGGCGGATTGATGTGGTGCTGCACAGCGACAATTCCCTGAGTGTGGAGGACGACGGTCGGGGCATGCCGGTCGATCTGCACAAGGAAGAAGGACTGCCCGGGGTGGAGCTTATCCTTTCCCGGTTGCACGCCGGTGGTAAATTCTCCCAGGGCAACTACAACTTCTCCGGTGGTCTGCACGGTGTGGGTGTTTCCGTGGTCAATGCCCTGTCCACGCATCTGGAAGTGACCATCAAGCGGGATGGTCAGGTGCATCGGATGACGTTCGCCAACGGTGACAAAGCCTCCGAGCTGGAAGTGGTTGATACCGTAGGCAAGCGCAACACCGGTACCCGCCTGAAGTTCACGCCGGACCCCAAATATTTTGACAGTCCCAATTTTTCGGTCAGCCGCTTGCGCCACAACCTTCGTGCCAAGGCGGTTCTTTGCCCGGGACTGACGGTGACCTTTCTGCAGGAGAAGACCGGCGAGAAAGACGAGTGGTTCTACGAGGACGGTCTTCGGGATTACCTGAGAACGGCTCTGGCCGATATTGAAGCGGTGCCGCTGGAACCCTTCACCGGCAGTTTCTCCGGCAACAAGGAAGCCGTGGACTGGGCTATCCAGTGGCTGCCGGAGGGCGGTGATGCGGTGCTGGAAAGTTATGTCAATCTGATTCCCACTGCCCAGGGTGGTACCCACGTCAATGGTCTGCGCACCGGCCTGCTGGAAGCCATGCGGGAGTTTTGTGAATTCAGAAACCTGCTGCCCCGGGGGGTAAAGTTGTCGCCCGAGGATATCTGGGAACGGGTGGCCTATGTACTGTCGTTCAAGATGCAGGAGCCCCAGTTTTCCGGCCAGACCAAGGAGAGGCTGTCTTCAAGGGAAGCCGCTGCCTTCGTCTCCGGGGTTGTGAAAGATGCTTTCAGTCTGTGGCTGAACCAGCACACCGACATTGCCGAAGCCCTGGCGGAACTGTTTATCAGTAATGCCCAGCGCCGGTTGAGGGCGAGCAAAAAGGTGGCCAGAAAGAAGGTGACCTCTGGCCCGGCGTTGCCCGGCAAGCTGGCGGACTGTTCCGGCGGTGACACCGCGAGATCGGAGTTGTTCCTGGTGGAAGGTGATTCCGCCGGAGGTTCCGCCAAGCAGGCCAGGGATCGGGAATTCCAGGCGGTCATGCCGTTGCGGGGTAAAATTCTGAATACCTGGGAAGTGGACTCGGGTGAAATCCTGGCGTCCCAGGAAGTACACGATATTGCCGTTGCTATTGGTGTGGATCCTGGCTCTGACGACCTTGCCGGCCTGCGCTATAACAAGATCTGCATCCTGGCCGATGCGGATTCGGACGGCCTGCACATCGCCACGCTGCTGTGCGCTTTGTTTGTGAAACACTTCCGGCCGCTGGTGGCGGCCGGGCACGTGTTCGTGGCGATGCCCCCTCTGTACCGCGTGGATCTCGGCAAGGAAACCTTCTATGCCCTCGACGAACACGAGAAACAGGGCATCATCGACCGCCTGGCGGCTGAAAATCGCAAAGGCAAGATTCAGGTAACGCGCTTCAAGGGACTGGGCGAGATGAACCCGTTACAGTTGAGAGAAACCACCATGGCACCGGACACCCGCCGCCTGGTCATGCTCACTCTGGAAGAAGGGGATGACACCGACGAGCGGATGGACATGCTGCTGGGCAAGAAGCGTGCTTCCGATCGCCGGGCCTGGCTGGAAGCTTACGGAAACATGGCCGACGTGGCGGTTTGATATTCCATAGAATGCTATAAAAATCGATAGTTATTCTTTCTCAGAATTGCTCTGCCTCGCTATCCTGCCAGCTTTCAAACCGGAAAAGACCGAGTTATGGACTGGCAAGGATGGTTTTCCCTGGGGTTGGCGCTCACCGCCCTGTTATTGATGAGTTCGGGCCGTTTTGCGCCGCATCTGGTGATGATGGCGGTGCTGGTGGTGCTCAGTGCCGGTGGCATTATCTCCGCCGACCAGGCACTGGCCGGGTTCAGTAACAGCGGTCTGATCACCGTGGTGGCCATGTTTGTGGTGGCCGCCGGTATTCATCATTCCGGCGGTGTAGATCTGCTGGTCAACCACCTGCTTCGCAACCCGAAATCGGTCCGTTCCGCGCAGGCCCGCATTGCCCTTCCGGTTTCCCTGCTGAGTGGCTTCCTCAACAATACGCCGGTGGTTGCCACCATGATTCCCGCCGTCCATGCCTGGTCCCGGAAGATCGGTATTTCACCCTCCAAGTTGATGATTCCGCTGAGCTACTCCGCCATTCTGGGCGGCACGCTGACACTGATTGGCACCAGCACCAATCTGGTTGTTAATGGCCAGTATCAGCAACTGACCGGTGAGGCCGGGTTCTCGATCTTCTCCATTACAGCGGTTGGTTTACCAGTGGCCATTATCGGGCTGGCGGTCATGCTTCTGGTCATGCCGCGGGTGCTGCCAGACCGTAAGGACCAGCAGAAGTTTGGTTCCATGAGGGAGTTTACCCTGGAAGTGGCGGTGTCCTTTGAAGGCCCGCTGGTGGGCAAAACGGTGGGTGAGGCCGGTTTGCGGGAACTGGAGCGATTGTACCTGGTGGAAATCGAACGGGACGGCAGTGTGGTCACGGCCGTGCCTTCGGAAGAACGGCTGCGTGGCGGTGATCGGCTGGTGTTTGCCGGTGATACCCAGGCGATTTCAGACCTGTTGCGCATCAACGGCATCGTGCCGTCGGTGCACGACGATGAGCCCAGCCTCAGTCAGGATCGTGCCGAGCGGCGGTTGGTGGAAGCCGCCTTGTCTCCGCAATCGGATGTGCTGGGCCTGACCATCCGGGACGCAAGGTTCCGGGACCGATACGGCGCCGTGGTGCTGGCGGTGGCCCGGGGTGGCGAGCGGGTGTCGGGCAACCTCGGCAACATCCGCCTCAAGCCTGGCGATGTCCTGCTGCTGGAGGCGCGTCCGGCCTTCGTCAGCCGTCAGCGCTACAACAAGGATTTTCTGCTCATCAACGACCTGGAAACGGAAACGCCGCGCCATGACCGGGCCTGGCTTTCCTGGGCGATCCTGCTGGTACTGGTGGGTCTGGCGGCCTGCGGTGTAATGAGTATGCTCAACGCCGCCTTGCTGGGGGCCTCTTTGATGATTCTCTCCGGCTGCTGCTCGGTGGGTCAGGCCCAGAAGTCGGTGGATGTGTCGGTGATTCTTACCATCGCCGCCTCCTTTGCGCTGGGGGCGGCCTTGGAAGAAACTGGGGCAGCTGCGTTTATGGCCGAGGGTATTCTGGCGTTCAGTGCGGGGCAGGTGCTGCTCACGCTGTTTCTGGTTTACTGCGCGGTGTCGTTTCTGACGGAAGTGATCACCAACAACGCCGCTGCCGTACTGGTGATTCCGGTTGTGCTGTCGATGACCGGCAGCATGGGGGTGCCCGCAGAACCCTTTGTTATTGCAGTGATGATGGCAGCCTCCGCCAGCTTCGCTACGCCATTGGGGTATCAGACCAACATGATGGTGTTTGGTCCCGGTGGCTACCGGTTTTCAGATTTCGTGAAAGTGGGGTTGCCCATGAATGTGCTGGTGGGGTTGGTAACGGTTGCGGTGATTGCCGTGGTTTACGGGTTGTGATCCGCGTTGGCAAGAATATCGCAGCAGAGTACCCGCAGTTTGCCGTCCTGACGGAAGGCCAGTGACAGGGTCACGCACATGTAGGCGCCAGTGACGCACAGGTAGGGAGTGGTCACATGAATGTTCTCTGGCTGGGCCAGCGCCTGGCGGAGATACTGCTGGCGAAACCAGTCTGCACTGCTGGTGTTTTCCAGTGGTCGGAATCTTGGGTCCTGCTTTTTAACGGCGGACTCCGAAACCAGAGTGTCTTCCAGCTGAACGCCCTGGTCGTCCACCAGGTAGCAGCGGGAAACCGTGTGGTGGCTGAGCAGTTCAAAACAGGCCTGGTCCATGGACAGGCCCTTCTGCAGGCGCTCGATCACCCGCCGGAAAGGCCCACTGAAATGGTTGACGACCAGTTGGGTTGGATCGTGGCTAATCTGCTTGCTGCTTTTGTACTCTTCGAGCAAATCCTCGAAATTCATTGTGCTCTGGGGCAGTTCGTCCAGCTCCAGGCAGGGCCGACGAAAGTAGAAGCCCTGTACAAAATCGACACCGGCATCAATGGCAATCATGGCCTGATCCCGGGTTTCCACTCCTTCCAGCAACACCAGGCAGCCAGATTGATGCAGCAGGGATACCATGCCGTTCAGTATCTGCCTGGCGCGGCGATCTTCGGTTGCCCGGGTCAGCAGGGTACGGTCCAGCTTGACGATGTCCGGTGACAGATTCCAGATGCGCTCGAAATTGGAGTGCCCGGCACCAAAATCGTCAATGGCGGTCAGACACCCCAGTTTGCGGTAGTAGGCAACGGTATCCCGTAGCCGTTCAGCATCGTCGGTTGGCTGTTCAACGATTTCCATTACGATTCGATGTGGCGGCAGCCCGGTTTTCTCAAGCAATTGTCCAAAAAAGGAATCGGATTGAGAGCCGGAGGTGACCACCCTCGGGGAGACGTTCAGGAACAGCCAGTTGACCTGATCCTTGATCTCGCTGTAGTTGCGAATGTGCAAGTACCGGCAGAGTCTGTCCAGCAACAGATTTTCGGCTTCGGATGCGGGCAGCTCGAACAGGTGCAAAGGCAGAACAGCTGAATTGTCGTTATCGAAGGCCCGGATCAGGGCTTCATAACCGACGGTACGTTTGTGGGAAATGCTGTAAATCGGCTGAAGGGCGGTGCGCAGTTTGAGCCCGCGAAAATCCGCTGTCCACACCTGACCCTGCTGATTAAGCATGGGGGAAAGCAGGTCTACTTCCGGCGCGGGTAGCGAATCGGGAAGATTGTGGGACATAGGCAGGTCTGTACCCTTCAACGAATACATTGGCGCAGTACTGAAGTACACGCCAATCTGTTAGCCACTGTGCCTGTGTCCCTGGCACGGACGCCTGAAATTCAGGCGTTACCTCATCAATTCGTCGAAGGTTGCCAAAAAACAAGAACCATTACCACTACTTAATGCATAAAAGACGAAACAGTTTGTATCTTTCAGGCATTAAAACGGTGGTAAAGAAAACCCGGCAGTAGCCGGGTCTGTATCAAATCAGTTGTTGCTGGGTACTACCACAGACTCGTCAAATTCAAGTTCCATGTCGTTTCCTCTCGGTCACTGAGGCCCCGGACGGGGCGGATTAAAAGTATGGTTAAAGTTTATCGCTGTCATAATTTTCAACAATCCGTAAAACCGCATACGACCAAAGTGGTTGCTGTCAAGTGTTTGCGGATCGTGGATGCTATGGTCAGAAAATCTGATGCAGGCCAGCAAAACATTTTGATTTTGGTCAGCTCTCTGTCCTTCTAGACTATGCTGATCTTATCTGGAGGACGTGGAAAAGCCGTTTGGGTCCACATCAGCAACGGAGGCGATTGTTTTTATGCAGGCAAAGAATTCAGAAGACGCATACGGGTGGGTGGCAATCCTGCTGCATTGGCTGGTGGCCGTCACCATTATCGGCCTGTTTGCCCTGGGCTTCTGGATGGTCGATCTCTCTTATTATGATCCCTGGTACCGACAGGGGCCGGACATCCACCGCAGCGTGGGTATTCTCCTGTTCATGGCGATGGTGCTCAGACTGGTCTGGCGGCTGTTAAGCCCGCTGCCCAGGCCTTTGCCCAATCACCAGCGCTGGGAGGTGGTTTCTGCTCACCTGGCGCATGTGGCGCTGTATCTGTTGATCTTTGTCGCCATGATCAGTGGCTATCTGATTTCAACGGCTGACGGCTCTGCGATCCATGTGTTCGGCTGGTTTCAGGTGCCATCGGTGACAGGCCAGGTGAAAGGCCTCGAAGATACGGCGGGAGCCATCCATTACTGGAGCACCTGGGCGATTGTCGTCCTGGCCGGCGTTCATGCGCTGGGGGCGTTGAAGCATCACTTGATCGACCGGGACAGTACGCTTCGCAGAATGCTTGGGTTGGCCTGACAGTTCCGGGACAGCTAACTCTCTTAACGCAACGCAAAACAGACTCAAAAGGAGTGAATAATGAAGAAGATTCTTCTGGCTTCAGCCATTTCAGCCGCGATGGTTGCCTCTGTGCAGGCAAACGAGCACAGCGGTACTTACGCCTTCGATACCCAGGGCACGCACCAGTTCGTAACCTTCAAGATTTCCCATCTGGGCTACAGCTGGCTGTACGGTCGATTCAACGATTTTGATGGTGAGTTCACCTACGATGCGGACAACCCCGAAAACAGCTCTGTATCAGTAACGATCGATACCTCCAGCGTTGACAGCAACCATGCCGAGCGCGACAAGCATTTGCGCAGCGAAGACTTCCTGTATGTGAGTGAGTTCCCGGAAGCCACGTTCAAAAGCAAGCGCGTAGTGGTTGACGAGGCCGGTGAGGCGGACATCATTGGTGATCTGACTCTGCGTGGCGTTACCCGGGAAATCACCCTGGATGCTGAGCTGGTTGGCCACGGTGAAGACCCCTGGGGAGGCTATCGCATGGGTTTTGAGGCTGAAACCGAGTTGCGCCTGAAGGATTTTGGCATTCCCATGGATCTTGGCAAAGCCTCCGAAACCGTGGAAATCGAAATCTCGGTAGAAGGCATTCGCCAGTAATCGGATCCTTCCGGCGATGACGCGGCGGTCCGGTTAAACCCGGAACCGCCCTGTCTGTTGTTCCAGCTCCCTGACATAGCTCTCCAGCGATTTGGCAATGCCATCGATGGCTTTGGACCGATCGGCACTGGCCGCAGCCAGATCATTGATATCAGTAATGCTCCGGTTAATTTCATCTACCACCTGGGTCTGCTCTTCGGTGGCGGACGCCACACTGGTGTTGACGTCGGTGATACTGGAGATAGCTTCCAGAATGGCCTGGAGTTCCTGTTCCGCTTCCGTTGCCAGCCGTTCGGTTTCGGTGGCCTCCTTGCTGCCGGTCTCCATTACGCTCACGACGTCCGAAACACCGGTCTGCAGCGCGGTTATCATGGTCTGAATATCTTCTGTCGACTGGCCGGTGCGTTGCGCCAGAGTGCGGACCTCATCCGCCACCACGGCGAAGCCGCGGCCTTGCTCACCGGCCCTGGCAGCCTCAATGGCGGCGTTCAGAGCCAGCAGGTTGGTCTGCTCGGCAATGCCGCGAATGACATCCAGCACCGAAGTAATGTTGTCGGAATCCGCAGAAAGTTTGCGGATAACCTCAACCGCTTTGGAAATCTGTGCGGCCAGGCGGTGCACCTGTTTCGACGAGTTGCGGATGATCTGGGCGCTGTTGTTTCCCTTGGTTTCCGCTTCGCGAGTGATCTCTGCGGCGCGGGAGGCGTTCCCGGCTACTTCTTCAATCGCACTCTGCATTTCGTTGATAGCGGTGGCCACCATGGAAATGGAGTCGGTCTGGCGGGTCACACCATCGTTGTTGTCCCGGGCGGCAGTGGCCAGTTCGGTCGCACCCGCACCGAGATCGCGACTCAGATTCTGAATGGACCCGATCATGCCCTGCAGGTTTTCCAGTACC
>NZ_DIHV01000124.1:36097-44049 GCF_002420325.1 Marinobacter sp. UBA5687 | reverse complement strand
CCTTCGCCCTGGGCAATGTTGTCGAGCTGATCCCGGAGAGCACTGATTGAGGAGATGATCAGTTTCATGAACACCGTGAACAGTGCGATGGCGATAATGATGGCAATCACGGTGATAGCGAGCACGGTGGCTGAGCTGGAGGTGCCTTCAGAGGAAGCCTCGGCCGAGCGTTGCTGGGCCTGCTCGTCAGCGTGGGAACCGGCGCTGTCGTAATAATTCCGGAGTTGATCGAACAGTGGCGCTGTTTCTCGGGCGGCGAGATCCCGGGCCTGTTGTGGGTTGCCGTTGGCCGCCAGTTCCATGACCTGCCGAGCGGATTGTTGCCAGCGATCAAAGGCGGTATTGAAACCCTGGGTGACGTCGGAGATGCCGGTTCCTGCCAGACGTTGTGCACTGTCCTGGAAGCGTTGCCTGGCCTGTTCGGCATTTTCATTGAAATCCGCCAGAGCTCCGGAGGTGTCCTCGTTGTTGAAGGCCTGGTCCAGCAGAGTCATCTGGGCCACCAGTGCCTGGTAGAGATCTCGGTCGCCATTGAGGATCTGGCTGACCGAAGGCAGGTAGGTGGCGGCTATGTCGTCGGTATCGGATACCAGGTTGCGTGCAGTCAGAACGCTGAAGACACCAACGATAACCAGGGCAAGCGCCGTGATGGCAAAAGGAAGTGCGATTTTTGTGCGGAGTCCGAGCTTTTTAAGAGCAGTCATCTAGCCCCCCGGGATTCGACGTTATTGTCTTATCCCAAGCGTAGCAGGGGGGGCAGATTTGTCACATTTGAGGATCCAGGCCCTTGATATAGTTCAGGATTTGCCGGCGGTTTCGGGGGATGAAGGTTCGTTGGTCTGTTCGCAGGCTCGGCAAAGATGCCGTTGGCGGAGGAACTGGGCGGCGAAAATAACGGCCCAGATCAGTACACCCGCCCAGATATAGGGCTTGGGAACCTGGAAGGTACCACTGATGGCAAACTCCACCAGGAGCATCAGGGCAACGGCCAGAACCGCATTGACCATGGCCGTAACCATGGCTTGCCCGCAGGCTTTGAGATTGGGTTTCATAGGTTTCCGCTTGTTCAGAGAGTAAACGGCGTTCTAATCACTGTGGCGAGAATACGGATCACCTTACAGACTCTCCATGCGGGAATTCCGCTATTGGAAATTGGTGTATCGGGGCTGGCGTCCATATAATGTGCGCCACAACATTGATAGGCATCCAAGGCAAAGAGGCGTCCATGCCAGAGTTTCAGACAACGGATGAAGGTTTCGAGCGGGTATCACTCCGGGACTACACCGAGAAGGCGTACCTGGACTATTCCATGTATGTCATTCTGGACCGGGCTCTGCCCAACGTAGGGGATGGGCTCAAACCCGTACAGCGGCGGATTGTATACGCCATGTCGGAGCTGGGGCTGAAGTCCACCTCCAAGTACAAGAAATCGGCTCGTACCGTGGGTGATGTGCTTGGTAAGTTCCACCCGCACGGCGACAGTGCCTGTTACGAGGCCATGGTGCTCATGGCCCAGCCGTTTTCCTACCGCTACCCGCTGGTAGACGGGCAGGGTAACTGGGGGTCTCCGGATGATCCCAAATCCTTTGCCGCCATGCGATATACCGAATCGCGGCTGGCACCCTTTGCGGAAGTGCTGCTCAGTGAGCTCGGGCAGGGAACCGTAGACTGGGTGCCAAACTTTGATGGCACCATGGAAGAACCCTCGGTGCTTCCGGCCCGGCTTCCGCACGTGCTGCTCAACGGTACCACGGGTATTGCCGTTGGTATGGCGACGGATATTCCGCCCCATAATGTTCGGGAAGTCACAGCCGCCTGTATTCGTTTGCTGGATCAGCCCGATGCGTCCGTGGATGAGTTGTGCGAACACATCAAAGGACCGGACTTCCCGACCAGGGCTGAAATCATCACTCCTCGCAAAGACTTGCGCCAGATGTACGAGACCGGTCGGGGGTCGCTGCGGATGCGCGCACGCTGGATTCGCGAGAATGGCGAAGTGGTGATCACTGATCTGCCCCACCAGGTCTCAGGAAACCGGGTGCTGGAGCAGATTGCCCAGCAGATGCAGACCAAGAAGCTGCCCATGGTGGCAGACCTGCGCGATGAATCGGATCATGAAAATCCGACCCGACTTGTGATCGTGCCCCGATCCAATCGGGTCGATCTGGACGGGCTGATGGCGCACCTGTTTGCCAGTACCGATCTTGAGAAGACCTATCGGGTCAATATCAACGTGATCGGTAACGACGGCCGGCCGGGCGTAAAAGGCCTGTACACCATCTTGACCGAGTGGCTGGCGTTCCGGAAAACGACGGTGACCCGTCGCCTGCAGCATCGCCTGGACAAGGTGCTGGCCCGGCTGCATCTGCTGGAAGGCCTGTTGATTGCCTACCTCAACATTGATGAGGTGATCGAGATTATCCGCACCGAAGACAAGCCCAAGGCCGAACTGATGGCGCGCTTTGGTTTGTCGGCGGAGCAGGCAGAGGCCATTCTGGAGCTGAAATTGCGGCACCTGGCCAAGCTGGAGGAAATGAAGATCCGCGGCGAGCAGGATGAGCTCTCCGCCGAGCGCGATGAGCTGCAGGCCATTCTGGGCTCTGAAGACCGGCTTCGCGAACTGATCAAGACCGAACTCCAGCAGGATGCCGAGACCTTTGGTGATGAGCGCCGTTCGCCGATTGTCGAGCGGAAAGAAGCCCGCGCCTTCAGCGAAACCGACCTGGTATCCAACGATCCGGTGACGGTGGTGCTGTCCGATAAGGGTTGGGTTCGCGCGGCCAAGGGTCACGACATTGACCCCGCTGGTCTCAGCTACAAGTCCGGCGACCGTTTTGCCCTGGCGGCGAAGGGGCGCAACAACCAGCAGGCGATTTTCCTCGATTCCACCGGCCGGGCCTATTCATTAATGGCCCACAGTCTGCCCTCTGCCAGGGGGCAGGGCGAGCCCCTGACCGGGCGAATCAATCCCCCCTCCGGAGCTACTTTCTCCGGTTTGTTGATGGGTAATCCCGAACGTAAGACACTGCTGGTCACCGACGGTGGCTATGGTTTCGTCACGTCGCTGAACGACATGATCAGCAAGAATCGCGCGGGCAAGGCCGTGGTCAGCGTGCCCAAAGGCGCCAGAATCATGCCTCCGGTGATGATTCCGGAAACGGCATCGACCCTGTATCTGGCGGCCATATCCAATGAGGGCCGCATGCTGGTGTTCCCGCTCAGCGAGCTGCCGGAGTTGGCCAAGGGTAAAGGTAACAAGATCATCAGCATTCCCTCCGCACGGGTGCAGAATCGCGAAGAATACGTGGTTGCGGTCGCCGTGTTCGGTGAAGAGGATCAGCTGGAAGTGAAAGCGGGTAAGCGCAAGCTGGGCCTGCGGTTTGGCGATCTTGAGCACTACCTGGGTGAACGGGGCCGTCGTGGTCATAAGCTGCCCCGGGGCCTGCAGCGTGTGGATGGTATTGATGTGATTCCGTCGGCGGCGCGAGCCGAGGAAGAAGCCCAGAGTGGGGAGACGACAGACAGTGAGTGAGCTGGTACTGGTAAACGTATCGGGCCGCGACAAACCCGGCCTGACCTCGGAAATCACCGGAATCATGGGGCGCTACGATGTCCGCATTCTGGATATTGGCCAGGCGGTTATTCATGACCATCTGACCTGGGGCATTCTGATTGAAATCCCGGATGAATCGAAATCCTCTCCGGTGATCCGTGACTTGCTGTTCCGGCTGCACGCGCTCGATCTGCAGGTGCATTTTGCGCCGATCACCGAGCAGGAATATCAGGCCTGGGCCGAGGGCCGCAACCGGGCCTGCTACATCGTGACCCTGCTGTCCCGGGACATCAAGGCTGAGCAGATTGCCAGGGTGTCGGCGATTACGGCGCGCCATGGCCTGAATATCGACAATATTACCCGGCTGTCAGCACGGCCATCACTGAATACCTCGGAAAACCGCATTGCCTGCGTCGAATTCTCGGTACGGGGAACACCCTCGGATCTTGAACAGCTTCGTGCCGATTTTCTGCACATTGCCGGCGAGATGAATGTGGATATCGCCTTCCAGGAAGATTCAATCTTCCGGCGCAACCGCCGGCTGGTGGTGTTCGACATGGACTCCACGCTGATTGAAGCGGAAGTGATCGACGAGCTGGCCCATGAAGCCGGGGTCGGCGAGCAGGTGGCTGAGATCACCGAACGCGCCATGCAGGGTGAACTGGATTTCAGCCAGAGCTTTGCCGAGCGCCTGGCCCTGTTGAAGGGGCTGGACGAGTCGGTGCTTGAAGGGATCGCCAACCGACTGCGCATGACCGAAGGGGCCGAGCACCTGATTCGCAGTCTGAAGGCGCTGGGCTATCGGACCGCCATCCTGTCTGGCGGCTTCACCTACTTTGCTCGTCATCTTCAGAGTAAGCTGGGCATTGACTATATCTACGCCAACGAGCTGGAAATTATCGACGGCAAAGTAACCGGTGAGGTGAAAGGTCAGATTGTAGATGGTAAGCGCAAGGCGGAGTTGTTGCTGGAAATAGCTGAGAAAGAGCACATTTCCCGGGAACAGGTGATTGCCGTTGGGGACGGCGCCAATGATCTGCCAATGCTCAGTCAGGCGGGCCTGGGAGTTGCTTTCCGGGCCAAGCCGCTGGTCAAGGAGTCGGCACGCCACTCCATCTCCACCCTGGGGCTGGATGCCATCCTGTACCTGATCGGGTTCCGGGAAAGCGAGACCAATCAAACGCTTCAGAATACCCACCTCTGAAACCAAAAAGGGCGAGAATGATCTCGCCCTTTTTGGTTAAGCCGCTATTGATCAGTTGTCGCCGAAGTCGTAGTTCATCTCCGGTACCGGCGCCTGCAGGTAGTAGCCCTGAATGTAATTCACGCCAGCCTGCCAGAGCGTCGCCAGAACACCAGCGTTCTCCACCAGCGGAATGATGGTCAGCTTGCCGGCGTTCTGCAGGCTCTTGACCATTTCCTTGACCTGCTCTTTGGCTTCGTCACTCTTCTGGATCTCTTCGGTGAAGGAACCGTCGATCTTCACATAGTCCGCTTCAATGTGCTTGAGGGTGTTGAACGGATTGAGTGCGCAGCCGAACTGGGAGATGGATACCTTGCTGTGCAGTTCGTGCACCGCCCTGGTGAATTCCTTGGCCTGCTTCATGTAGTTATTGGCATCGCCCTCGCGGATCTGGAAGATCAGCGAATCTCCCGGCAAACGGGCGGCCTTGAGGGCAACGCTGAGCCAGGGCGTGAAGGTCTTGTCCTGCAGCGTCTCGGCTGTGATGTTCAGGAACAGGCGAGTGTCGTGGCCCCTTGAGCGGTGGCTCGATAGCTGCTTGATGGTTTGCAGGATAACCCAGCGGTCGATCTTGATGGCGGTATCGCTGGGTCCCATCGGCGGCAGGAAGTCATACGGCGAGACTTCTTCGTTGTCTTTGTTGAGCATCCGGACAAAGGCCTCGTAATGCTCCTCACCCTCACCGCGCAGGTTGATGATGGGCTGGAACAGCAGCCGGAAACGGTTATCGTCCAGAGCCTTGAGAATGGCCTCCACCGAGTTGGTTTCATCAAGGCTCTCGTATTCAGCCGGGTTATAGACCAGGATGCCGTTGCCACGCTCGTGGCCTTCCTGTTTTTTCACATCGGCCGAGGCAGTATGGGCCCGGCCCATGAGTTCTTCGGCCTTTGGTGAGTTTTCCGTGATCGCGGCGATACCGATGGACACGGTCAGCGGAACCGTCCGGCCGTTGATGTCGAACAAGTGGTCCTCGACCGCTTTACGGATGCGCTCGCACAGACTTTCCATGCTGGCTTCATCACAGGGCAGGCACATGACGCAGAAGGCATCGTCGCTCAGGCGGGCCAGGGTAACCTCGTCGCCGGCCTGTTCCCGAAGCAGGGTGGCGAGATCGCCCAACAACAGATCCGCGCCGGAGATGCCGACCTGGCTCTTCATGCTCAGGAAATTATCCAGGGCAATGTAGGCAAGGGCGCCGGTCTTGTTGTCTTTGCCAGCCGTGGCGATAGCCTGGGCCAGGGCATCCATCAGGTACTGACGATTGTACAGGCCGGTCAGCAAATCCTGGCTGCTGATCTGTTTCAGCTTTTCCTCCAGCTCTGCATCACTGTGTTCCGGTTGCAGAACGATCTGGGTGCAGGCCTCTCCGTCGTAGGTGGCTGCGGACACCGACATGGTGACATTCAATTCGTGGTCGTCACTGCGGCGCGCGGTGCAGTTCAGAGTCATGCCATCTTTGCGCTCTTCGGCGAACGCTTTCATGAACTCCTTGTACTTCTCCTGGCTTTCCGGCGTAAGGGTATCGAGCACCGGAATACAAATCAGTTCGTCGATGTCGTCGTAGCCCAGGAATTCCATATAGGACTGGTTGGCATAGATGTGCATGCCATCGTTGATGTAGGCAATGGCATCCTTGGAACTTTCTAGCAGCAACTGGCAACGCTGCTCGGCCTCACGCAGATGAGATTCCAGTACCCGGCGTTTGCGGCGCTCATCAAGAGCTGCCAGCTCCCGCTTGACCACCAGAACGAGCTGGTCGGTGTACTGAAAGGGTACGGCATCCTGGGCACCGGCACGGATGATGTTGACGGTACGCTCGCGGCTGTATTCCTCGGTCAGCAGAACGAAGGGGATGTCCTTGTCCATGCGCTTGACCATGGCCAGAGCATCGTCTGCCGCGAATTCCTGTTCCAGGTCGCGTGCCAGCAGCAAGTCCCAGTTGGAGGTCTTGAGCGCTTCTTCCAGATCTTCTTCCGAGGTAATCCGGTGAGCGCGGGTAGCCTTGCCGGAGTTGCGGAGCAAGCTGACCATGGATTCCGCATCGTTTTGTGATGGGTCAAGAATCAGCAGGTGTACGGTCGTGTTTTTCTTCTGCATTCGTCAGACGTCTCGTGGTGCCGGATATTCACGGATGAATGATGCAGGGGTTGGCCAGCAATAACAACCCTGGCCATGCCGGCAGTTGACGGGCCGCACTATTTAAAGCGACGGCCACAGTGAGTCAAATTCGTCTTCCGTAGTGCCTGGCGTTGATGGGGGAGCACCACGGCCGGCAGTTGGGGTGATGGGATTCTGGAGTTTCAGCTCGAACTGGCTGATGCTGCCAGTGGCCGAGACCTTTTTCAGTAGCTGTCCCTGGTCTTCCCGGCCATCGTGCAGCAGCGAGATCCGGCTGCCGGTCTGGAACGGCAGTCGCGGGGTAATCAGTGTCGCGGCCTGATTGACCACGCTGATCTCAGGTAGCAACAGACCCCGGAGGTACTCACTGCTGTTACCGACCTTCTGGATCAGTCGCACGGCACAGGGCGCGGCGCTCGGTGCCAGCAGTTCGATACCAACCTGAGTACCCTGATTGCGGATCTGGCGCAGCCAGCGCACAACGGCAATGCTCCAGGGGTGCGAGCTCTGTTCTCGTACACCCAGAATTTCACCGGCCTGGAGTGACGCCGGGACATTGCTCTCCCAAGCTACGCAGTAGCCGCCCGGGCTGGTGTTGACCAGTAGCGCATGGTGCGATCGCGGCCGGTTTTTGTCCTGGCTGCCGGAGGGCTGATGACTGCCACCACTGGTACGGAAGTTGATCGGGGCATCGGCAGAATGCAGCCGGTCTTCGTTCGGGCCGGCATCGTGTGCGCCGGACCAGGCATCTGCCTTGCGATTGGCATTCCGGATAAACAGGTTATCGGATTCGAGATGACTGCTTTCGTTGCCATCCAGGAACTCCGAGAACGCTTTCTGGCCGGCTACGAAGTAGTGCGCAGCGGTGAGACCTACGCACACTTCCAGCGTGCCCTGGCTGGCGATGCGGTTAAAGTTGCGCTTGGCCAGAATGCCGAGTGCCTGGCTCAGGTGCGTAAGTAAGGTATCGCTCACCGTGGAGGGAATCTTGAGAGCTTCGCCTCCATGGCCGTCTTGGCGCCTGGCGTGCAGGGTCTC
>NZ_DIHV01000124.1:0-35710 GCF_002420325.1 Marinobacter sp. UBA5687 | reverse complement strand
TTTTCGAGCAGGCTGCGGTAGACCGGCGGATTGTCTTTTTCCATGTTGATGACAAACAGGCTGTCGGGACCAAGATCCGGAGCGCACTGACAATGCTCGGTCCAGGACTCAAACAGTTCATATACCTGTGTCAGTTCCGCCTGACGCAGTTGGTTCGGCCGCGCACAGCCGAGCAAAAGAATGCGTTTGTAACTGTCGCCAACGGTACTGGCCCGCCGGTGGGTGAGGGTGTCGTCATCCACCTCCATGTTGGCCAACTTGTTCCGGTGCGCAAAGCGGAACATCCGATGGCATTCCAGCCAGCTGTTGGCCGGGCTCGGACAATACAGTTGATGGGATCGGAGTATGGTGGCGGCGAGCTCCGACATTGCCCGATGAATGGTCGTGGCAATCTGGCGCCGGTGTTTGTCCACACCGCCATTGTCTATGTATTCCAGCAGGCAAAGCTTGTATCCGGCCGCCAGGTGCAGCTGCAGTGCCTGGGTCAGATTGGCAATCTTCCGCTGTTTTTCAGGCAGCGCGATGGCCAGCCCGAGAAAATGCCTGGACAGTTCATTGCAGACAAAATGAATCTTGTCCCGCACGATCTCCAGAAACTGCAGGCGTTGGAGCGGCGACAGGAACAGATGGTTCAGCTCAATGATCGCGTGATACAGCTGACGCGAAGCCTCGCCGGTATTGGCCATCGGCAACTGATCCGCCCACACGCGAAAAGCCTTGGGGGTGGTGTCGCAAAACGACAGGCTCGCTGTTTTCTGTTCAGGAACCTTAAGCTCGGGTTTCAGGATCTTACCATCCATGTTCTCACGCCAATGTCGGGACTGCGTTAGTTGTAACTCAGCGAAAACGCCGAAAATACAGGTCGTTATTGTTTATGGATATTGAACTTTAAGATAGCAAAGCAACGACAAAAAGCGAGAAAATCACGAGTTGACAATGTTTGACAAGTGAAAAAGGGCCAGCTTTTGCGACAGGTCTCACGAACCCAGGTCCAGCGGGGTCTTGCTGGCGCGGCCGGGAAGCTCCCGAACCAGCTTTGGAACCAGGAAGCCGGGCAGATTTTCCAGCATTTCGTTAACTATCCGGATGGCGTCGGTGTCACTCACGGAGAAGTGCCGGGCACCGGAGACGGGATCAAAGGCGTGCAGGTAATAGGGCATAACCCCCGCTTCGAACAGCGTCTCGCTCAAGGCTGAGAGTGTGGCGCTGCTATTGTTGACACCTCTGAGGATTACGCTCTGATTCAGCAGGGTAACCCCGGCCTCGCTCAGACGTCGGAATGCCTGGCGGGTGGCCTGGTCGATTTCTGCAGGGTGATTCACGTGCACCACCAGGACCTTTTGCAGTCGGGTTCGGGACAGCCAGTCAATCAGGCTGTCGCATACCCGCTGTGGTATCACCACGGGCAGGCGGGAATGAATGCGCAACCGGCGAAGATGCGGGATGTCACCAAGTAGTTCGGCCCATTGCGAGAGCAGGCGGTCGTTCACTGCCAGTGGGTCACCACCACTGAAAATCACTTCGTTGATTTCCGGGCTGGCGGACAGGCTGTCGATGACCTGGCGTCGGTCTTCCGGCCCAAGACGGTGATCGCCGTAGGGAAAATGCCGACGAAAACAGTAGCGGCAATTGATGGCGCATTGTCCCGTGATCATGAGCAAGGCACGGCTGGTGTATTTGCGAATCAGGCCGGTGGTCTGGATGGCCGACGCCTCTTCCAGCGGGTCCGATACGAAATCCGGGTGAACCTCCGCCTCCTGGGCGACAGGAAGTACTTGCCGCAGCAAGGGGTCATCCGGGTTGCCTGGCTCAATCCGTGCCAGGTAGGGCTCGGGTACCCGGATCGGAAACAGTCTGTGGCCACAGGCGGCGCCTCTGTACCAGTCCTCCGGGGCGAGCCCCAGCCGTTCCAGCAGCTGTTCCGGCGTAGTGACCGATTGGCTCAGTATCTGTTGCCAGTCCGGTGTGTTGTCCGGTTCAATCCGGGCCTCGGACGGATGGCTGGCATCGCGGGCTTCTATACGGGCGGGGGTTCGCTGTATCATAGCGACCTTTGAAATTTTAACGACAGTCTGTCAGGTGGACATTTCATGGCTTCATATTCTACCAACGAATTTCGCAGCGGTCTCAAGGTTTTGCTGGATGGCGACCCTTGTATCATGCTCGAGAACGAATTCGTCAAGCCGGGCAAGGGCCAGGCATTCAACCGGGTCAAGCTGCGCAACCTCATGACCAACCGGGTCTGGGAGCGAACCTTCAAATCCGGCGAATCCCTGGAGGCAGCTGACGTTGTCGAGCAGGATATGGAATACCTGTATACCGATGGCGAGTTCTGGCATTTCATGCTGACTGACGGCTCTTTCGAGCAGTATGCGGCCGATGCCAAGGCAGTTGGCGATACCGTCAAGTGGCTGAAAGAGCAGGACGTTTACACCGTGACTCTGTACAACGGCGCGCCGTTGACTGTGACCCCTCCGAACTTTGTCGAGCTGGAAGTGGTTGATACCGACCCTGGCATGAAAGGTGATACCGCGCAGGGCGGCTCCAAGCCCGCGACCCTGTCTACCGGTGCCGTTGTGAACGTGCCCCTGTTTATCACCATTGGTGAAGTGCTGAAGGTTGATACCCGCTCCGGTGAATACGTCAACCGTGTCAAAAGCAGCTGATCATCGATCATGACTGATCGCCCTGTCTGGCAGCCTGCTGCCACCCGGGCCGTTCTGGAAAGCCGCGCACAGCTTCTGGCCCACGTGCGCGGCTTTTTTTCTGAGCGGCAGGTGCTGGAGGTAGAAACACCGGTGCTGGGACGCCACGGTGTGACTGACGTCAATCTCGACGGCATTCCCGCTGCGGTTGACGCCGGCGGCGTTCAGGGGGGCTGGTTGCAGACCTCCCCTGAGTATCACATGAAGCGGCTTCTGGCCGCAGGTTCAGGATCAATATTCCAGGTTGCCCGGGTGTTTCGTAACGGTGAACGAGGCAAGCGTCACAATCCGGAATTCTCCATGCTGGAGTGGTACCGCGTTGGCTTTGACGATCAACAGCTGATGCGGGAAGTCGCAGATCTGGTCTGTGGCTGGCTGGAGTGCTCGCCTCCGGTAACCCTCAGCTACCGTGAGGCGATGCAGTCCATTGCGGGCATCGACCCGATGACCATCACCGACCGGGACCTTGAACGCTACTGTGAACAGTGGCTGGAGCCGGAACAGCTGGCCGGCCTCGGCCGGGATGGCTGCCTGGATCTGGTCATGAGTTTCGTGGTGGAACCGGAATTGGGCCGAGAGCAACCGGTTTTCATTAACCGCTATCCCGCCTCTCAGGCTGCTCTGGCGCGCATTTCTGAGCATCAGGGCTATGAAGTGGCGCACCGGTTTGAGCTCTACATTAATGGTCTCGAGCTGTGTAACGGTTACTGGGAGTTGACGGATCCGGCCGATCAGCGAGCCCGTTTTGCCGCGGATAACCGGCTCCGGCGTGCCAGTGGCAAGCCGGAGATGGCAATAGACGATGCTTTTCTGGCGGCGCTGGATAACGGCTTGCCGGACTGCGCGGGTGTGGCTCTGGGCCTGGACCGGCTGCTGATGCTCAAGCTTGGCAGTACCGATATCCGGGACGTTCTCGCGTTTCCGATTGAGCGGGCCTGAGCCTTGCTATTCGACGTGTAGTTTGCCGAAGGCTTCGCCCAGCTGAACGGTCTTTTCGGCCACCTGATTCGGCTGCCATTTAACCGCACCCCTGGGCATCACCAGTACCACGGTGGAGCCCAGGCGGAAGCGGCCCATTTCCTGACCTTTTTCAAACCGAACGGCGTCCTCGCCGCTGTACTGCCATTGCGTGACCTTGCCGGAGTTAGGCGCTACCACGCCGCCCCAGGTGGTTTCCACGCTACCCACAATCATCGCGCCGACCAGTACCATGGCCATGGGGCCAGCTTCGGTGTCGAACAGGCAGGCCACCCGCTCGTTTCGAGCGAACAGGTTGGGAACGTTTTCAGCGGTTACCGGGTTCACTGAAAACAGTTTGCCGGGTACGTACACCATTTCTTTCAGGGTGCCAGCCATGGGCATGTGGATGCGGTGGTAATCCTTGGGCGACAGGTAAATAGTGGCGAACTCGCCTTCCCGGAAGGGCTCGGCCCGTTCGTCATCGCCGCCGAGCAGCTCAGTGAGACTGAATGACTGTCCCTTGGCCTGGAATACACGGTCTGTGCTGATCTGGCCAATCTGGCTGATGGCGCCGTCCACCGGGCTGGTGAGGGTTTCCGGTGCGGGGTCTATGGTGCGAGCGCCCGGCTTGAGTGCACGGGTAAAAAACGCGTTGAACGTGGGGTAGGCGGTAAAGTCTGGCTCAGCGGCCTCGCTCATGTTCACGCCATAGCGGCCGATAAACCATTTGATCACACGGTTTTTCAGGGCTGGAGTGCTCTCGCTGTCGGCCAGACGGCCTGCCAGGCGGGAAACCGCCAGCTGGGGTGTGACGTATTGGCTAAGAACAAACAGTTTATCAAGCATTCCGGGAGACTCTTGCGATCATAAAGCGCGGTAGTCTACCAAACCCGGCGCAGTGTATAGAAATTGTTTCACAGCTTCGCTGTTACGGTTGATGCTTGCTATTATCAGATCACATTTTGGGTGTTCCCGGCTGAGCCAGCTTCGGGTAGTAACCGGCCCCGGCCGTTAACCAGACAAAAGGCGTGCATAGTCACCATGTTATTGATCATTGGAGCTGTGGTCGTTGTTGCGTGCGTTCTTGGTGGGTACGTTCTGCACGGCGGCAATCTGGCGGTTTTGTGGCAGCCGACAGAAATCCTGATTATCGGCGGAGCGGCCGTTGGTTCATTTATCATCGCCAACCCGTTACACACGGTAAAAGAGGTGTTTCAGGCGTGTATCCGGTTGCTGACCGGGTCTCCTTTCAATAAATCCTATTACATGGATTTGTTAAGTCTGCTCTATGAGGTGTTCGACAAGTCCCGCAAGCAGGGCGTCATGGCCATTGAGGAGGACATCGATGATCCGGAGTCGAGTCAGATTTTCAGTCGTTATCCGGCCATTATGAAATCCAAGCACCTGTTGGATTTCATTACCGATTACCTGCGTATCATCAGTTCCGGCAACATGGCGCCACATGAGCTGGAAGGCATGATGGAGAATGAAATCGAGAGTCGGCAGCATGAGCTTGAGGAGCCCGCCCACGCGGTGAACAAGATCGCCGATGCCTTGCCGGGGCTCGGCATCGTGGCGGCGGTACTGGGTATCGTGATCACCATGAACTTCCTGACGGAGGGGCCGGAAAAGATAGGTCTGAGTGTGGCGGCGGCTCTGGTGGGTACTTTTCTGGGGATCTGGATGGGTTATGGCTTTGTGGGCCCAACGTCGATTGCTCTGGAACATGCGGCCAAGTACGAACTTAAGGCCTACGAGTGCGTGAAGTCTGCCATCGTTGCCACCGTCTCTGGCCAGGCGCCGCAGATGGCGATTGAGTTCGGGCGCAAGGCGCTGCCGACCGAAAAACGGCCAGGCTTCCAGGAACTGAATGATCACGTCCGTTCGAAATAACGGCCCCTGTTAACGCCCGGAGTTCGTTGTGGAAGAGCAGCCGATCATCATCAAGCGCAAGAAGAAGGTTGTCGGCGGACATCACGGCGGCTCCTGGAAAGTAGCGTTTGCCGATTTTGCGACCGCCATGATGGCGTTTTTCCTCGTGCTCTGGCTGACCGCGACGGCAACCCCAGAGCAGAAGCTGGCGGTAGAAGGTTACTTTAAGGACCCTGTGGGCTTTACTGACGGCGGCTCACCGAATCCGGTAGACCTTGAGGGCAGTGCTTCTGTCATTGAAGAGGCTACCCAGGATCAGGAAGCCAGTACCATCCAGATAGAAGATGAGGTCGTAGATGAGCTTGCAGATACGCTGGAGCAACGCAGAATGAGGCAGTTGTTCCAGGAGTTTCAGGAACGCATAGAGAACAGCGATACGCTTCAAGAATTCAAAGACCAGCTTTTACTAGACATTACGGATGAGGGACTGAGAATCCAGATTGTGGACAGGTCAGGACGTCCGATGTTCGACAGTGGCCGGGATGAATTGAAGTACTACTCCCAGGACATTCTCTTTGAGCTGGCGAAGAAGCTCGGCTCGGTCGATAACAAAATCAGTATTACCGGCCATACCGACGCCACACCGTTCAGTGGCCGGCCGGGTTACACCAACTGGGAGTTGTCGGCAGATCGCGCCAACACCGCGCGGCGAGCACTGGTTGCCGGTGGCGTCCGGCTGGAGCAGATTGCCCGGGTGGTGGGGCTAAGTGATTCGGTGCTGTTCGACAAGGACAATCCCACGGCTCCAGTGAACCGACGCATTTCCATTATTGTCCTGAATAAAAAGACCGCCGACAGTATTGAGACCGGGGCTGGGAGTTCTGATCAGCCGCTGATTGATCTCACGCGTCCAACGGAGGAACAGGAGCAGCAGGCCCGGGAGCAGTTAGAAGATGGCGACTGGTTCCAGCCAAAAGAAGAGCCCGCTCCCGGCGAGCTCAATTGGTAGCTTTGATCCGGGGCTCAGGTCAGTTTGAGCCCTCGTGCCTGCTGATCGGTCATATCCTGAAGGATTCGATGAAAGCTCTTCAGGCGTTCCGGGGAGATATCTCCGGCCTCGGCGGCGGCATCCAGGGCGCAGCCTGGGTCGCCCATATGCCGGCAGTTGCGGAATTTACAGAGCCCGATCATCGGCCGGATTTCCCGGAAGCCGTATTCCACTTCCTGCGGCGTCATGTGCCACAGGCCGAACTCCCGGATACCCGGAGAATCGATCAAATCCCCTCCACCAGGCAGGTGGAACAGCTTGGCTGTGGTGGTAGTATGCACGCCTTTGCCGGTACTCTCAGAGACAGCGCCCACCCGTAGCAGTTCATCCGGTAACAGCGTCTGAATGATGGAAGACTTGCCAACGCCGGACTGGCCCACGAAAACGCTGGTCTGATTCCGCACCAGCGCTTCCACTTCCGGGGCGGGGGCGCCTGCGGTTTCCGCAGCTGAGGTGCGCGCCACCTCATAGCCCAGGGCCTGATACCTGGCCAGCAGGGCTTCGATCTGATCCCGGTTGTCGTCGTTTATCAGGTCTGTCTTGTTCAGCAGGATTACTGCCGGAATGTCAGAGCTTTCAGACGCCACCAGATAACGATCGATCAGGTTGTCGTGGGGCTCGGGCTCCGGGGCAATGACCAGAATAATATGGTCGATATTGGCGGCCACTGGTTTTAGCGCGCCAAAGTTGTCCGGGCGCTGCAGCAGGTTTTCCCGTTCACAGCGGGCGACAATCACGCCGGTTTTGCTTTTGCCCGGTCGCCAGACCACCCGGTCTCCGGTCACCAGGCTGTCAATGTTGGCCCTGACAAAGCAGCGGAACACCTGCCCGGATTCCGGGCCTTCAAGCGCCTCGATATCTAGTTGCTGGCCGTAGTGGGCAATCACCAGTCCATTCTGCTCAGGGCCAAGCTCACCGGCGGCGGCTTGTTCTTCCACCGCTTTTTCCTTGCGCGCAGCCCTCACCGTCCGTTCTTTCTGGATCTTTTCGATGCGCCATTGCTGGCGTTTGTTCAATCGTCGTTTTGCCATCTGCGTTCAATCGGTTAACCGGCGTTTGGGTATCACATCATACGTGAATCGTGGACAATACACAGAACTTCATCCACCCGACAAAACGGCATAGGTAACAGCGAGATGAGTAACGGCGACCGCCTGATCTGGATTGACCTGGAAATGACCGGCCTGGACCCCGAGCAAGAACGCATTATCGAGATGGCCAGCATCATCACCGACTCCCAGCTGAATATCGTGGCAGAGGGGCCGGTGATTGCCATTCACCAGCCTGACAGCCTGCTGGAGCAGATGGATGAATGGTGCACCCGCACCCATGGTGCCAGTGGTCTGACCCAACGGGTCAAAGAGAGTACCATCAGTGAGGCAGAGGCCGAGCAGCAAACCCTGGATTTTCTGGGCAAACATCTGGAACCCGGAACATCCCCGCTCTGCGGTAACAGTATCGGTCAGGACCGGCGGTTTCTGGTGAAGTACATGCCCAAACTGGAAGCCTTCTTTCACTACCGCAATCTGGATGTTTCAACGGTGAAGGAGCTGGCCCGTCGCTGGCGACCGGACGTGCTGGAAGGAGTGAAGAAGCAGGGCAGTCATCTGGCCCTGGATGATATCCGTGATTCCATCAACGAACTGCGCCACTACCGGGATCATTTCTTCAAACTATAACCCATGCTGTTTCAGGGCCCAGGCCACATGCTCCCGGACCAGTTCCGACGGGTGGTCGGCCCGGGCTTTGAGTGCCTCCACCACCGGAATGGTGCTGGGGGCGTTGCCCAGTCCCACCGCCAGATTCCTGAGCCAGTTTTCATAGCCGGTGCGTCGGATTGCTGACCCTTCCGTGCGCTTCAGAAACTCCTGCTCGCTCCACAGGAACAGCTCCGCCAGGGATGAATTGTCCAGACCATGCCTCGGTTTGAAGTCTTCCTCGTCGGTGGGCTTGTTGAACTTGTTCCAGGGGCAGACCAGCTGACAATCGTCGCAGCCGAATACCCGGTTGCCCATTTGTGAACGCAGCTCCTCCGGGATCGGTCCTTTCAGTTCAATAGTGAGATAGCTGATGCAGCGCCGGGCATCCAGTAGGTGAGGGCCTACAAAGGCGTCGGTCGGGCATACGTCCAGGCAGGCAGCGCAAGAGCCGCAGTGTTGGCTGTCGAACGGTGCATCCAGGGGCAGAGGGGCATTGGTGAAGATTTCACCCAGAAAAAAGAACGAACCGGCTTTGGGATGAATCAGCATGTTGTTTTTGCCAATCCAACCCAGTCCGGCCCGTTGCGCCAGTCCGCGCTCAAGTACCGGCGCGCTGTCGACAAATGCCCGGTAGTCATAGCCGCTGACAGCCTCGTCAATCCATTTTGCCAGCGTGGCCAGGCGTTTGCGCATCAGTTTGTGGTAGTCGCGCCCCAGGGCGTAGCGAGTAACGTAGGCCCGTTCCCGGTCAGTAAGCACTTGTTTCGGGTTGTCAGGTGCTGGCAGGTAATCCAGTCGGACGGAAATGACCCGGGTGGTCCCGGGTACCAGGGAGTCGGGTGTGTAACGTTTGTCGCCATGGTCGGCCATGTAGGCCATCTGGCCGTGGTAACCTGCTGCCAGCCAGCGCTGCAGGCGTTCAGCGTGAGGCCCCGTCTCCGCCTGGGTAATCCCGGCATCGGAAAAGCCCAGCTCCCGTGCCCAACGGCGGATCTGTGCAGGCAGGTCCGCGAGCTCTGTATGGAGCGTTTCTGAAGCTGGGTGTTCTGGAGTAACGGCCATAGTGGACTGCTGGCAGGTGCGGCCCTGCGAAGATTTAATTTGATTAAGTTATGACCTTTTTTCCTGTTTTGCTATGCTTTACAGGTATCTGGCCAATTTTCTTAAACCGGTTTCTGTATCTGGGAGTTCCCGGCAAATGCCCTCTGTTTCCGAGCACAGTCTACCAGAAGCGCTCTATTCCGCCGACTCGGTGCGGGCGATGGATCGCTATCTGATTGAACAGCAGGGGGTGGATGGCTTCGAATTGATGCAAACGGCAGCAAGATCGGCGTTTCGTCATCTGGTGGCATTCTGGCCCGGAGCGCAGCCTGTGCTTGTGTTGTGCGGGGCTGGCAATAACGGTGGCGATGGCTACCTGGTGGCCGCCAACGCTCAGCGTCATGGCATTGATGCGGCGTGTGTCGCCGTGGCACCTGTTGAAAAGCTCCAGGGCGACGCCCGGTCTGCGTACCAGAAAGCCCGGAACGATGGTGTCGAGATACTGGAAGGGAGCGCCCTGTCCGATGCCGATTTGCAAGCACGGATAGATAGTGCTGCGGTGGTGGTGGATGCGATGCTCGGTACCGGCGTAGCCGGCGCGCCCAGGGAGCCCTTTGCCAGTATTATCCGCCAACTGAACCAATCTGGAAAACCAGTACTGGCAGTGGATTTGCCGTCCGGTCTCAATGCGACAACCGGTGCTGCGGAAGGGGATGTGGTTCATGCCGATGTGACGGTTACCTTCATCGGTGCCAAGACTGGCCTTTTCACCGGCGCAGGTGCGGGTGTCTGTGGCCAGGTAATGTTTGAAGCACTGGGGGCCATGCATGCCGGTCAGCAGAGCGGCGAAATGCCCCTGGCCGAGCTTTATCCCTGGGCGCGATGCAAGGCCTGGTTGCCTGAGCGTCCCGCCAACGCCCACAAGGGGCTGTTTGGCCACGTCCTGGTGGTGGCAGGCGATCACGGTTTTGGCGGCGCGGGCATCATGGCCGCAGAGGCGGCCTCCAGGGCCGGAGCCGGCTTGGTGTCATTGGCTACCCGGCCGGAATACGTCACCGCTGCACTGGCTCGTTGCCCGTCGTTGATGGTCAGGGGGGTAACCCACGGGTCTGAGTTGCCTGGTCTACTGGAGAAAGCCGATGTGGTGGTTTGTGGGCCGGGTATTGGCCAGTCCGCCTGGGGGCAGCAAATGCTGCAACAGGTTGTTGCCAGCGGCAAGCCAAGAGTGTTGGACGCAGATGCCCTCAACATCATGGCTGGCCGCGCACCGGCGACGGCAGACAACCATGTGTTGACGCCCCATCCGGGAGAGGCAGCCAGGTTGCTGGGCTGTAGTGTTCAGGAAGTCGAGGCCGACCGTGTGGGAGCCGCAACACGCATACAGAAGCAGTGGCAGGGCATTGTACTGCTCAAAGGTGCTGGTACGGTTGTCGCCACTGGTAACGGAGTGCCCGGCATAATCCCGGGTGGTAATCCCGGAATGGCGACCGGCGGCATGGGCGATGTCCTGTCCGGCATCCTGGGGGCGTTGCTCGGGCAAATCCCGTCCGCAAGTCAGGCCGTGATGGCGTCGGCAGCATTGCATCTGGCGGCCGCTGACAAGGCGGGGCAGAATAAGGGCTATATGGGGCTGCTCCCGGCCGATGTGATCGAGGCCATGCCACAGGTGCTGGTAAGGTCGGAGCGGCCTGAATGTTTTAATGACCGGGGGAATTGATGAGTATTTTTGGTAATGAACGCCGGTTGTTTCTGGAAAATGAGACGGAAACTGAAAAGCTGGGTGGTGAGCTGGCCCGGCTGGCCAGCCATGCCCGTGAAGGTCTCACCGTCTTTCTAGACGGCGAGTTGGGGATGGGCAAGACGACCCTGAGCCGCGGTGTGATGAGGGGGCTTGGTCACAAGGGAGCCGTTAAGAGCCCCACTTACACACTGGTTGAACCCTACGAGCATCTGCAACCACCGGTGTATCATTTTGATCTGTACCGGCTGGGTGACCCTGAAGAACTGGAGTACATGGGGATCCGGGATTATTTTGCCAGCCAGAGCATCCGAATTATTGAATGGCCGGAGCGTGGCCAGGGTGTATTGCCTGATCCGGATCTGGAGATCCATCTGGAGCGGGAAGGTCAGGGGCGCTCGGTGGTATTGCGCGCCCGTTCTGAGCTTGGGGCCTCCTTGCTTAACGAAATAGAACTGATAGGGCCGGATTCATGAAAATCTTGGTGATTGTGGCGCTGTTGCTTTCAGCCAGTACCGTTTTGGCCGGCACCCGGGTTGAAGGGGTGCGTTTGTGGCCGGCACCGGATCATACTCGCCTGGTGCTGGACACTGCCGGTCTGGTTGAGCACAACGTATTCTCTCTGAGTGGACCGTCCCGGCTGGTTATTGATCTGAAGGATGCTGCCCTGAGCACGGATTTCAGCAAGGTCGACCTCTCCGGCAGCCCCATTCAGCGTATTCGCAGCGCGCCAAGGAATGGTAACGATTTGCGGGTGGTACTGGACCTGAAAAGTGATATCAAGCCTCGCAGCTTTGTGCTGGAGCCGAATCAGCAGTATGGCCATCGTCTGGTGGTCGATCTTATTGATGAACAGGGCAGCCGTCTCGATCGGGCGACGAGCCCGACGGTGACCCAGGATTCTGCCGGTAAGCGTGACATTATCGTGGTTATCGACGCCGGTCATGGCGGCGAAGATCCGGGCGCAATCGGGCCCCGGGGGACCCGGGAAAAGGATGTCGTACTGAGAATGGCAAAGCGTCTGGCCGACCTGATCAACCAGCAGAAAGGATTCACGGCCAAGCTTACTCGGACAGGCGATTATTACGTGGGCCTGCGGAACCGCACCTTGCTGGCGCGCAAGTACAACGCGGATCTGTTCGTGTCGGTGCACGCCGATGCCTTCAGAACGCCGCAGCCACGGGGAGCATCTGTCTTCGCGCTGTCTCAGCGCGGTGCCACCAGTGAAACGGCTCGATGGCTCGCCCAGAGCGAGAACCGTTCAGATTTGATCGGTGGTGCCGGCGGTGTCTCTCTGGATGGTCGCGATGACATGCTGGCCGGGGTATTGCTGGATCTCTCCATGACCGCAAGTATCAACGCCAGCCTGGGAGTTGGAGACTCCGTGCTGGGCCGGTTGGGCCGAGTGGCCAAGCTTCACAAACAGGGGGTGGAGCAGGCGGCATTTGTGGTTTTGAAGTCGCCGGACATCCCCTCGATTCTGGTGGAGGCCGGTTTCATCTCGAATCCGACCGAAGAGAAGAATCTTGCATCCGAGTGGTACCGCAACAAGCTGGCCAACGCCATTTTCGATGGCATCGAGCAGTATTTTCGTCGCACACCACCTCCCGGCACGTTGCTGGCCTGGGAAAAACAGCAAAACCGGGGTGGCACCGACGTCAGCCAGTACCGGATACAGCGAGGTGATACTCTCTCGGGCGTTGCCCGGGAGAATCAGACCACCGTCAGCGAGCTGATGCGCTTTAACGGGATGAACGATGATCGTGTTATGGTAGGGCAAACCATTCGCATCCCCTCATCCTGATCAAGAGGTAGTCCCCGGATATGCCCCACATCCAGTTACTGTCCCCCCGGCTTGCCAACCAGATTGCTGCCGGGGAGGTGGTAGAACGTCCTGCTTCTGTTGTTAAAGAGCTGGTTGAAAATGCCCTGGATGCCGGGGCCTCGCGCGTCGATGTGGAGATCGAGCAGGGTGGGGCAAAACTTATCCGGGTGCGTGACGACGGCTCCGGTATTGAAGAGGCGGACCTGCCTCTGGCCCTGAGCCGGCATGCCACCAGCAAAATCCTGACCCTGGATGATCTTGAGGCCGTGGCCTCTCTGGGATTCCGGGGTGAGGCATTGGCCAGTATCAGCTCCGTGTCACGCCTGACCCTCACCTCCCGTACCGAGTTGCAGGAAGCGGCGGCCCGTGTTGAGGTGGAAGGCCGCGACATGGATGCTCGCATCTCACCGGCGGCCCATCCCGTGGGTACCACGGTTGAAGTGAGGGATCTGTTCTTCAATACTCCTGCCCGCCGCAAATTCCTGCGCACGGAAAAAACCGAATTCAACCACGTTGAAGAGTGTGTTCGCCGTCAGGCTCTGAGTCGGTTCGATACCGGTTTTACCCTGCGTCATAACCAGAGAGTGGTGCAAAGCCTGCGCCCTGCTGAGACGGATCTGGACAAGGAACGTCGGATTGGTTCGCTGTGTGGCCAGCAGTTTATCGACAATGCGGTGGTTATTGATGCCGAGGCCACCGGGTTGCGCCTTTGGGGTTGGGTGGCGCTGCCGACCTTTTCCCGCAGTCAGGCAGATCTGCAGTACTTTTTTGTGAATGGCCGGGTGATCCGGGACAAACTGGTCGCCCATGCAGTTCGCCAGGCCTACCGGGACGTTCTGTACAACAACCGTCACCCTGCATTTGTGCTGTACCTGGAGGTAGATCCGGCTACGGTGGATGTCAACGTTCACCCAACCAAGCATGAGGTTCGGTTCCGCGACGGCCGGCTGGTTCACGATTTTATTTTCCGGACTCTGCATCGAGCCCTGGCGGATGTACGCCCGGACGATCATCTCCGTGGGGCGGCGGCCCAATCCTTTGGTCGTGAGTCTGCGGTTGTTGAACCCGAGCATTCGGCTGGCGGTTTCAGTGCCCCGGGTACATCGGGACCCTGGCCCACACAGTCACGCACTGAGGCTTATCCGTCGTCGCCCGGGCAGTCACCCCAGCAGGAGTGGCGGGCCAGTGATCAGATGGCGTTTTACCAGTCGTTGAATGAGGGTGGCGGTGTTTCAACACCCGTTGCCCGGGCAGAAATGCCAGCGGCGTCAGCTTCGGTTACGCCGCCCAGGGATGATGCGGAAGAGCCGCCACTGGGTTATGCGATTGCCCAGCTGCACGGAATCTACATTCTGGCCCAGAGCCGTGCCGGCCTGATCGTGGTGGATATGCATGCCGCCCATGAGCGTATTACTTATGAGCGCATGAAGCGGGCCCTGGTCGAACAGGATCTTAAGAGCCAGCCTTTGCTGGTGCCCCTGTCACTGGCAGTGAGCCAGAAAGAGGCGGCGCTTGCGGAGAGCCATGGTGAAGAGCTGCAGCACCTTGGTCTGCAGATTGAGCGTATCGGGCCAGAGACGTTGGCAGTGCGGCAGATCCCGGCATTGCTCCGAGGGGCAGACACTGAGCAGCTGGTGCGCGATGTGCTGGCAGATCTGATTGAGCACGGCCAGAGTGATCGCGTTGAAGCGGTCACCCATGAATTGCTCGGCACCATGGCCTGCCATGGGGCGGTGCGGGCAAACCGGCAGCTCACGATTCCAGAAATGAATTCGTTGCTTCGCGATATGGAAGCAACGGAGCGCAGCGGACAGTGCAACCATGGCCGGCCCACCTGGACCCTGGTCACCCTGTCTGAACTGGACAAGCTGTTTTTACGGGGGCGCTAAGCGGTGATTCCCGATAACCGCTCCCAGCAGGGTTCATTGCCGCCAACGATCTTTCTGATGGGGCCGACTGCGTCTGGCAAGACCGATCTTGCCATTGAGCTCTGCCGTGAGTTGCCCTGTGAGATCATCAGTGTGGATTCCGCGATGGTTTATCGTGGCATGGATATTGGCACCGCTAAACCTTCACCTGAAGAGCTCGCCCTGGCACCACATCGATTGATCGATATCTGTGATCCGGCGGAGACCTATTCCGCGGCGGATTTTCGCCGCGATGGGTTGGCGGCCATGAGCGAGATATCTGGCCGTGGCCGGATCCCGTTGCTGGTGGGCGGCACCATGATGTACTTCAAGGCATTACTGCATGGCATGTCTAATCTGCCGTCGGCAAGTCCGGAGCTGCGGGCAGAGATCGAGCGGGAAGCCGAATGCGATGGCTGGGACACGCTGCATCAGGAATTGGCAGACAAAGATCCGGAGGCCGCTCGCCTGATTCATCCCAATAATCGTCAGCGCCTGATGCGGGCCATTGAAGTGATTCGGCTCACAAATAAGCCGATCTCCTCGTTCTGGAAGTCAGAATCGGGAACTTCCGGGCAACAGCGGCAGTCTGGTATTGAGGATTACACGTATTTTACCAGCTGGCAGGCAGACGAAAGCGCTGGCCTGCCGTATACTGTTTTTCAGTTTGCCCTGGCGCCTGCCGAGCGCTCTGTGCTGCATTCGCGGATACAGAAACGGTTTCTGGCAATGCTGGAAGCAGGCTTCCTTGATGAAGTCCGTGCCTTGATGGCGCGAGGTGATCTCAGCCCCGATCTTCCCTCGATGCGTTGCGTGGGTTATCGACAGGCCTGGGATTACCTGTCAGGCAACGAGGATTACGACAGCTTTGTTGCCAAGGGCGTTGCCGCCACCCGTCAGTTGGCGAAACGGCAGCTTACCTGGTTGCGAAAATGGCGAGATGTGCACTGGCTGGACTCCGCCGACCCGCAAGTGGTGCTGGATACCTTGAAAAAATCCGGGCTTCACACCACATTTAACGTTGAATAATGACGATCTGCATTTACTTATAAACAGGAGAAAACACATGTCAAAAGGGCACTCTTTACAAGACCCTTACCTCAATGCCTTGCGCAAGGAACGCATTCCGGTTTCCATCTTTCTGGTCAATGGTATCAAGCTTCAGGGCCAGATTGAGTCTTTTGACCAGTTCGTGATTCTTCTCAAGAACACGGTGAGCCAGATGGTTTACAAGCACGCTATTTCCACTGTGGTTCCTGCTCGTAACGTCCGGCTACCGCAGCAGAACCCGGCAGGTGAAGGTGAGTCTGAAGACTGATAACGCCTGCTTTTCCCGCTTTCACACCCGCGCTCCAGGACAGCCTATGTGCTTGAATGGTCGCGGGTGTTTGTGTTTATGGAGTTGATGAAACTTGTTTGAGCGTCCAGATGTCGGAGAACGGGCGGTTCTCGTTCACATTGATTTTACCGCCCACGACGATACCGAAGATCCGGAAGAGTTCCGGGAACTGGTGACATCCGCCGGCGTAGAGCCGGTTGCTACTGTAACTGGCACCCGGAAGCAGCCCAGCCCGCGTTTTTTTGTGGGAGAGGGCAAGCTTGAGGAAATCCGGGATGCGGTGGCCGCCTCCGAAGCGGATGTGGTGCTGTTCAATCATGCCCTGAGCCCGAGCCAGGAACGTAATATTGAGCGCGAGCTCAAGTGCCGGGTGCTTGATCGCACCGGCGTGATCCTGGATATCTTTGCGCAGCGGGCCCGCACCCACGAGGGCAAGCTGCAGGTGGAACTGGCGCAGCTGGAGCATATGTCTACCCGGCTGGTACGGGGCTGGACTCACCTCGAACGCCAGAAGGGTGGTATCGGTTTGCGGGGGCCGGGTGAAACCCAGCTCGAAACCGACCGCCGGCTGTTGCGCGAACGCATCAAATCCATTCACCGGCGTCTGGAAAAGGTCCGCAAGCAACGGGATCAGGGCCGTCGCGCCCGCAAGCGTGCCGACATACCTACGTTGTCACTGGTGGGTTATACCAACGCCGGCAAGTCCACGCTGTTCAACCGAATTACCACGTCCAGCGTATATGCAGCAGACCAGTTGTTTGCGACCCTGGATCCGACCCTGCGCCGGCTGGAACTTCCCGACATCGGGCCGGTCGTAATGGCCGACACAGTGGGCTTCATCCGCCATTTGCCGCACAAGCTGGTGGAGGCATTCCGGGCGACGCTGGAAGAAACCACCCAGGCCACGTTGCTGTTGCACGTGATCGACTGTCACGACAGCCGTCGGGATGAAAACATCGAACAGGTGGAAAACGTTCTGGCAGAAATCGGAGCCGATGAGATTCCGATGCTGCAGGTGTTCAACAAGATCGATCTGCTTGATGGTTTCGAGCCCCGGATTGATCGCAACGAAGAAGGTTTGCCGGTGCGAGCCTGGGTTTCAGCCGTAACGGGAGAGGGGCTGCCGCTGCTGTTCGACGCGATTGTTGAGCGTCTTGCAGAGGATGTGGTGCACCACTTTGTGCGTCTTGGCCCTGCCGATGGCAAGCTTAGAGCGCTTCTGCACGAAGCGGGTTCGGTACTGAGTGAAGAGCATTGCGACAACGGCGATCAGGTGCTGGAAGTCCGGCTGCAGAACCGGGACTGGCTGCAGCTTTTGAGCCGTGCCGGTGTACGTGAGGACGTGATCCGGTTGGAAAGCCGGCCGGTCTGAATGGCCCCTGCTATTGCCGGGGCCTTGATAAATCCCTAGTATTTGCAGCCATTCGATTAAACACGAACGGAGAGAACTATGGCCTGGAATGAACCGGGTGGAAACCGTAACGACAACGATCCCTGGGGAACCGGTGGTGGTCGTCGCGGCAATGATCAGGGGCCACCAGACCTCGATGAAGCGCTGAAGAAAGGGCTCGACAAGCTGAATCGCATGCTTGGCGGCAAAGGCGGCAACTCTGGCGGTGGCAGCAGCTCCGGCGGCAGCGCAGGTGGATTTGGTGCCATTCTGGCCATTGCGGCCATTCTGGTGGTGGGTTATGTCATCTATCAGTCGTTCTATACCGTGGACGAACAGGAGCGGGCGGTGGTGCTGCGCTTCGGTGAGTATAACCGTACCGAAAACCCGGGCCTGCGGTTCAAGGTGCCCTTGATTGATACCGTCAACAAGGTTCGCGTTACCAGCATCCGTACTGCCGAGTCTTCCGGCCAGATGCTGACCCAGGATGAAAACCTGGTGACCGTCGATCTTCAGGTCCAGTATCGCGTGGGTGATGCCCAGGCGTATGTGCTCAATGTCCGTGACTCCAACCAGGCCCTTGCATTTGCCACCGACAGCGCCCTGCGCCATGAAGTCGGTAGCTCGTCCCTGGATGACGTGCTGACCGAAGGTCGTGCGGAACTTGCGGTGCGGGTTGAGCAGCGCCTGCAGAGCTTCCTGAGAGAGTATGGCACCGGCCTTGAAATTGTCCGGGTCAACGTTGAAAGCACTCAGCCGCCGGCTCCGGTGCAGGATGCGTTCCGCGAGGTTCAGCGTGCTCGCGAGGATGAGCAGCGCCTGAAGGAAGAGGCCGAAACCTACCGTAACAAGATTGTTCCCGAGGCCCGAGGTCAGGCACAGCGCATGATCGAGGAAGCCAACGCGTACAAGCAGGAAGTGATCGAGCGGGCGCGCGGTGAAACTGCACGCTTCAATCAGTTGCTGGCCGTGTACGAGCAGGCCCCGGTGGTTACCCGTGAGCGCATGTACATCCAGGCTCTGGAGCAGGTGCTGGGTAACAGCAGCAAAATCTTTGTCGATACCGAGAGCAGCGGCAACATGATGTATCTGCCCCTGGATCGTCTGACACAGGGTTCCCTGTCGTCATCTGGCAGCCGGATGTCCGGTAGCAGTGGCCAGCAGGTGGATATCCAGACCCTGACCGACCAGGTGCTGCAGGAGCTGCGCACCCGCCAGGATACCAATACCCGGAGGAGCAGATAAGTTATGGGACCTAAAGGTGTAGTGGGCCTTGCAGGCGCCCTCATTGTTGTCCTGCTCGTGCTGTCCAGTGTGTACATCATCCCGGAGACCCATCGGGGCGTGAAACTTCGCTTCGGGGAGCTGGTAGAGACCAATATCCAGGCTGGCCTGCATTTCAAGGTGCCGGTCATCGATCAGATCCGGGAATTCGATATCCGGGTGCTGACCATGGATCTGCCATCCCGTCAGTACCTGACGGTTGAGAAGAAGCCGCTGGATGTGGATTCCTATGTGGCCTGGAAAATCCGTGATGTGGACCAGTTCTATCGTTCCACCGGCGGTGACGAATTCCGTGCCCAGACGCTGATCCTGTCCCGCGTGGACAACGGTCTTCGTGATGAGTTCGGTGTACGCACCATGCACGAAGTGGTGTCCGGTCAGCGTGATGAGCTGATGCACACTCTGCGTGATCGTGTGAACGAGACGTCCGTCAAGGAGTTCGGTATCGAGGTGCTTGATATTCGTGTCAAGGCGATCGAGTTGCCGGGTCAGGTGAGCGAGAACGTCTACCGTCGGATGGCGACTGAACGCCAGAAGCTGGCCCAGGAATTCCGTTCCCGCGGTCAGGAGTTGGCCGAGGGTATCCGTGCTGATGCCGATCGTCAGCAAACGGTGATTCTGGCGAACGCCTTTGCCGAAGCCGAGACCACCCGTGGTGAAGGTGATGGTGAAGCCGCCACCATTTACGCCGAGGCTTATGGTGCCAACGAAGAGTTCTACAGCTTCTACCGCAGCCTGCAGGCGTACCAGAACACCTTCTCCAGCAAGGATGACATCATGGTGATTGATTCCGACAGTGACTTCATGAAGTTCCTGAAGAATCCGGCCGGCGCTAACTGAGCCGGCTGACACCAGCTAAACCGGAATCTGCGGGGAAATTTTGCTGAACCCCGGGATTCCGGTTTTTTTGTGTCTGCCAACCGTGTAAAATTCTGGCGGTTTTGTGTCGGGTTTTCCGAGCCCGAGCGCCTAAATCCTGAGTTACCCCCTGGCTCCATGGCCAGCGAGGGAAAAACGGACAACAGAATCTCATGACTGTATCTGATCGCTGGTTACTGCCTGACGGGGTAGAGGACATTCTGCCGCCGCTGGCCGGGCGGATCGAGTCCCTGCGCCGGGATGTTATGGATACCTGCCAGCGCTGGGGCTACCAGCTGGTTATTCCTCCGCTGATTGAATATCTCGAATCCCTCTTTACCGGTACAGGCCACGACCTGGAACTGCAGACGTTCAAACTGACCGATCAGCTGACTGGTCGGATGATGGGCGTTCGCGCCGACATGACGCCCCAGGCTGCCCGCATAGACGCGCATACCCTGGGCCAGGATGGCATTACCCGGTTGTGTTATGCCGGCCATGTGCTGCATACCCGGCCGCGCCATATGCTGACCGGGCGCACACCGATTCAGGCCGGTTGCGAGCTGTTTGGTAGTGGCTCCGAAGCGGCCGATATGGAAGTGATCAGCCTGATGCTGGAAACCTTGCGGGTGGCCGGTTTGCCCAGGCTGCATCTGGACCTGGCTCACGTTTCAATCTATGAAAGCCTGGTCTCCGACGCCGGATTTGATCGTGATACCGAAGCGGCGGTATTTGATGCCATGGCACGCAAGTCCGTACCCGAGCTGGATCGCCTGCTGGGGGATTGTGTGCCGGGCTCTGCTGGTTGCCGGTTGCGCCAGCTGGCCAGGGTCAGCGGTGGGGTGGAATCTCTGGCCGATGCCCGGGAAATCCTCAGTGGCGCTTCTGGCGCCATCGATGCGGCGCTTGATCAGCTTGCCCGCGTCGCGGACATGCTCAACCGGGATTTTCCGGAAGTCAGTCTGGGCTTCGATTTTTGTGAATTGCGCGGATACAACTATCACACCGGTCTGGTGTTTGCGGCCTACGTGCCGGGCCATGGCGATGCCGTGGCGAAAGGTGGCCGATATGATGCTATTGGCAGTGACTTTGGTCGCGCGCGGCCTGCCACCGGGTTCAGCCTGGATATCCGTGCACTGGTGTCGCTGGGCGAACGCCCGTTCCGTAAAGCCGGGGCCATATGGGCGCCAGCGGACAACGACGCCGCGCTGGAAGGCGTGATTTCCGGCCTGAGAATGACTGAAACGGTGATCCGGGCATTGCCGGATGATCGTGAGACGGATCCTTCGGAGCGGGGGTGTGACCGTCAACTGGTGAATCGTGATGGCCAATGGGTGGTAGAAACCATCGCCTGAGCCGTTTTTGTTTAATTTCCGGGGTAAATCTTCAGGGCGTGTGCTTCTGGCCCGTCTGAATTGAGAGAGAATCATGGGTAAAAACGTAGTTGTGCTGGGCACCCAGTGGGGTGATGAAGGCAAGGGCAAGATTGTTGACCTTCTGACAGACAAGGTGGCTGCCGTTGTCCGCTTTCAGGGCGGGCATAATGCCGGTCACACACTGGTGATCGAAGGTAAGAAGACGGCTCTGCACCTGATTCCGTCCGGCATACTGCGGCAGGATGTCCAGTGCCTCATCGGTAACGGTGTGGTGCTGTCGCCGGAAGCCCTGCTGAAAGAAGTGCGGGAGCTGGAGGCTAACGGTGTTGCCGTTCGTGACCGCCTGAAAATCAGCCTGGCTTGCCCGATCATCCTGCGCACCCACGTGCGTATTGATCAGGCCCGCGAACGTGCCCGTGGCAATGACAAGATTGGTACCACCGGCCGGGGAATTGGCCCTGCGTATGAGGATAAGGTTTCCCGCCGGGGTGTTCGGCTGGGTGACCTGTGCAACCCCGCCGATTTCGAGATCAAGCTGCGGGAAATCATGTCGTACCACAACTTCGTTCTCACCGAGTACTTCAAGGAAGAGGCCGAGGATATCGATGCGGCCCTGGAAGAACTCAGACAGATGGGCGAGGAAATCCTGCCCATGGCCGCAGACGTAACCGATATTTTGCACGACTACCGCAAGCGCGGAGAGCACATCCTGTTCGAAGGCGCTCAGGGCTCGTTGCTGGATATCGACCTGGGTACCTATCCGTACGTGACGTCCTCCAATACCACCGCTGGCGGCACCGCTACAGGCTCCGGTTTTGGTCCGCTGTATCTGGACTATGTGCTGGGTATCACCAAGGCCTACACGACCCGGGTAGGTTCCGGCCCGTTCCCGACCGAACTGTTTGACGACATGGGCAAGCACCTCGCCGTCAAGGGCAACGAAGTGGGCACCACCACAGGTCGTTCCCGCCGTTGTGGCTGGTTTGATGCGGTCGCTCTGCGCCATGCTATCCAGATCAACAGTGTGTCCGGTATCTGCCTGACTAAGCTGGACGTTCTGGACGGTCTGGAAACGGTGAAGGTGTGTATTGGCTACAAGACTCCGAACGGCGAAATCACCCGTCCCCCCATCGGCTGCGACAGCTACAGTGATATCGAGCCGGTGTATGAGGAGCTGCCGGGCTGGAGCGAGAGCACGGTTGGCCTGACCAGCGTGGATCAGCTGCCGGAGAATGCCAAGGCCTATATCCGCTTCCTGGAAGAGCAGATCGAGGCGCCGATTGATATTATTTCCACCGGTCCGGATCGTGTGGAAACCATTACTCTGCGGCATCCGTTCGGAGAGTAATTTCAGAAGCTAATAAAAACCGCCTGTGGTGGATGCCCCAGGCGGTTTTTTTGTGCCGGTTTTCCGGTGCAGGGGGTCAGGGCTTTTCCGCGATCAGTGTCGCCCGCTTGGGGCCCGGGTAGCCCTCAATGGTTTTCGAGGGATTGTCTGGGTCCAGAAAGTCCGCCAGCGAATTGAAACGCATCCAGTCGGTCTGGCGCTGCTCATCGGTGGTGGTCTCACTGACGTCTACCACCCGGGCGTTGCGGAACCCGGTTCTGTCCAGCCACCGGAGCAGGGTCGGGCAGCTCGGCAAGAACCAGACGTTGCGCATCTGGCCGTAACGGTCTTCGGGCATCAGGCTGTAGCCCTCCGGGCCGTCTACAACCAGGGTTTCCAGCACCAGTTCGCCGCCGCGACGCAGCGTGCCCTTGAGTTCCAGCAGATGATCCAGCGGTGAACGACGATGATACAGCACGCCCATGGAGAAGGTGGTGTCAAAGCATTCCATGTCGGCCGGGAGGTCTTCCATGCGCACCGGGAGCAGATCGACCGGAGCCTGGCCCAGATACCCTTTGACCGCCAGGAACTGGAACATGAACAACAGCCCCGGGTCGATGCCGATCACCTGCCTGGCCCCCGCTCCAGCCATGCGCCAGCAATGGTAGCCGGAGCCGCAGCCCACATCCAGAATGGTACGCCCCGCCAGATCCGCCAGATGCGGTGCTACCCGGTCCCATTTCCAGTCTGAGCGCCATTCGGTGTCAATGTAGGTGCCGAAGAAATCGAACGGGCCCTTACGCCAGGGCATCAGTCCCCGTAATCCGTTCTCAAGGCGGGTCATGGCGTCTGGATCCAGGCCGCCGGGGCTGGTCAACGTGATTGCAGACTGATTCAGGTCGACCCTGGCATCGGCAACGTCTGGCAAGGACTGCAGTGCGTTGTGCCAGCGTGCCATATCGCCGTGGGGGTTGTCCTCAAACCGTCGAGTGAGTTGTTCTTTCAGGGCTGTGGTCCACCGGGTGTTACCGGTTTCGTTCAGGTAGGAAAGAACGGGATCAAAGTGCTTGTGCCAGTCAAACAGTGCCATGGTATGTCTTTCGGTGGATAAGTCAGGAGTTCTTGATGGCCAGCATCGAGACAAAGTTGAAGCACTGGTACCACACCAGTACCTGGTCAAAGCCGGCGCGCTGCAATCGATCCCGGTGGTCTGCCAGGGTTTCCGGGATCAGTACTTTCTCGATGGCGGCACGCTTCTGGCTGATTTCCAGGTCCGAATAGCCGTTGGCCCGCTTGAACTCGTGATGAAGGCGGGTCTGGATGGCCTGTTCCGCGTCGGATTCAAATCGGATCTTCTCGGACAGAACCAGCACGCCGCCGGGCAGGGTGGCGTCGCCGATACGGGTCAGCAGGGCCAACCGCTGCTCGGGCGGCACGAACTGCAGCGTGAAGTTCAGGGTGGTGACTGAGGCATTGCTCAGTTCGGTGCTCAGGATGTCCTCGCAGCGCAGTGTAACCGGCAGGTCGTGATCATCCAGAGCGACATAATGCTCGCAGCGCTCAATCATCGCCTCGGAATTGTCCACGCCCACCAGAGTGCAGTCCGGGTAGGGGATGCCATGGCGCATGGCAAGAGTGGACGCGCCGAGCGAGCAGCCCAGGTCGTAACAATGTGAGCCTGGCTGAACGTACTGTTCCGTGATCACCTCAATCATCGGGATGATGGTGGTGTAGCCGGGGACAGAGCGACGGATCATGTCCGGAAACACCCGGGCGACGGACGCGTCAAAGCGGAAATCCTCGGGATTGCGCTCAGTGGCAAATAACCGGTCGGTCAATTGCTCCGGGGGCGTGCGATTACTCATCGCCCGCTCCGGTCTCGCGCTCATCGGGGCGAGGTGTCGCCAGATCCTTGTCGGTAGGGGACGGCCGTGCGCAGCGAACCCCACGGTTTTTGTAGTCGACCAGAATGCCCCGGAAAGATGGATCGACATCGGCAGCAATGGCCAGGTAGCCATTCTCACAAACGGCGTGCAGCTCCGAGGATTTGCGGGACATACGGAAGGTTTCGCCGGGTTTGACGTGAATGGCGGTAAATTCACCCACCGGAGCGTGGTCCTTGTTGTCGGAGTGATCAATCCGGCCAGACGCTTCCAGCACCAGTACCGTGCCGACGATGGCGGCAACTCCGGTAACAATCAGGCTTTTGGCTGTGAAACGCCGTTCGTTATCGCTCATGGGTACCTCGTGTCAGAAAATCAGAATTGGCCCGGCACGCTGATAGCCGGTTCCTGTAGTGCGGCCAGCTGTTCCCGTAAGGACAGGATCTGGTCTGACCAGAACCGCGGCTGTGAAAACCAGGGGAAGAATCTCGGGAAGGCCGGATCTTCCCAGCGCCTTGCCAGCCACGCACAGTGGGCGACTTGCCTGTAGCATCGCAGGGGTTCAATCAGGTGGCGTTCGCGACGATTGAAATCCCGGAACATTTCATAGCCTTCCAGCAATTCGCCAAGCTGGGCGCCCCGTTCACTGGCGTCTCCGTTCAGAAGCAGCCACATGTCCTGAACCGCCGGACCCGTGCGGCAGTCGTCCAGATCCACAAACAGCATGGTTTCATCCCGGCACAGTATGTTGCCGGCGTGACAATCACCGTGAATACGTAAGGTGTCTACCGGGCCGGCTTCGGCTATCCGTTCGCGGCAGTTGGCGATCAGGTCCGGAATCAGGGAGTTCCAGGCCGGTTTGAGATCATCGGGAATCCAGTTACCTTCCACCAGCACCTGGTTGTTCTGTTCCAGCCCCGCCAACAGATCAAACCCGGGCCTGTGCTCAAAGGGTTTAAGGGCACCAATGTTGTGAATCTGCCCCAGCCACTGGCCAAGTCGATACAGGGTGTCGGTCACACTGGTATCCGGGGCCTGGCCGCCGCGCTGCGGAAATACCGCGAATCTGAAATCCCCATACTGGCCGAGGGAATGCCCGCCCGGCAGCACCAAAGGGGCAACCACTGGAACTCCGGCCTCCTGCAGTGACAGGGTGAATTCGTGTTCTTCCAGAATCGCCGAATCCGGCCAGCGGTCTGGACGGTAGAATTTGGCAATTACCGGTGGCTGGTCTTCAATGCCGACCTGATAGACGCGGTTCTCATAGCTGTTCAGGGCAAAGAGCCGGCCGTTGACCTCGAATCCCTCCGCCTCAATGGCATCCAGAATGACTTCCGGGGTGAGGGCATCGTAGGGATGCGAGGACGGGGTGATCGCCGGAGGTTCAGTCTGCATAGGGCTCAGAATGTGGTGTCGTATCGGGTTTTCATGGATTGCAGATGGTACCAGTTTTCGTCCAGCTCCCAGCGAATGCGGTTGACCCGCCCGGTGGCCAGGACAAGATCCCCGGCTCTGGCCTGAACCTGAGCAAGCTCCCGTTCAGCTTTCTGCCATTCACGATGGGTATCCGCCAGATGGCGCATGCCCGGGAACACGGCGGTCAGGGCCTTCTGGGTCGATACCGAGTGGGATCGAAGAGAACTGATTACGGCAGTATCTCCCTCTACCCGCAATACCCGGTGCTGGTACGGGTAACTGGCGACGGTTCTGTCTTCTTTCAGTTGCGCGTTCAGGTGGGTCACTTCAAAGCCGCGCCAGCCAATCCAGCCGACAAAAAGCGCGGCAACCACCATGACGGTAATAAACTGTTTTCGATCAGACATCGCCAGGCTCCCTGCGTTCGTTCTGTCTTGGGGCAAGTATAACGGTTCTTGGCGGGCAGGTAATGCAACCGGCGTTGATCTGCGGTAATTTCCCGACCAGAGAACCGGGTAGAGGAAAGCAGAGTGGCCCAGGAGCAGTTCAGTATACAGACCGTGGTGATCGGTGCCGGCGTGGTCGGGCTTGCCATTGCGCGGGCGCTGGCCCGTTCCGGGCGGGAGGTGCTGGTGCTGGAAGCCGGTGCCGCCATTGGTGAAGGCATATCCTCTCGCAACAGCGAAGTCATTCATGCCGGAATCTATTACCCGGAGCGCTCCCTCAAAGCCCGGCTGTGCGTGGAAGGCCGACAACAGCTCTATGAATACTGCGCCAGCCACAAAGTGGCGCACCGAAAATGCGGCAAGTGGATCATCGCCAGTGATGCCGCGCAGGCCGAACGTCTTGTTGGCATTCAGGCGCAGGCGGGCCGAAACGGTGTGTCCCTGGCGTTATATGAGGGCGCCGCGATGGCGTGCCAATTGCCCTCAATCCGGGCCACTGCCGGGCTCTGGTCTTCGGAAACCGGGATTGTGGACAGCCATGGCCTGATGCTGGCGCTGCAGGGTGAACTGGAAGACGCCGGTGGCCAGATTGCGTTCAACAGCCCGGTGGTGTCTGCCGAATCCGGTCCTGAGGGGCATGTTCTTAAGGTGGGTGAAGCCGGAGATCTGTTACTGAAGGCTCGGGAGGTGATTAACGCCGCTGGACTTGGTGCCCCGGCACTTGCGGGGCTGTGGTCGGGGTTGCCAGAGCGTGCGCGGCCGAAAAAATGGTTGGCCCGTGGTGTTTATTTCAGCTTCAGTGGCCGCCATCCATTCAATACGCTGATCTATCCCATACCCGAACCCGGTGGACTCGGCATTCATCTGACTCTCGATCTGGCTGGCCAGGCCAGGTTTGGGCCGGATGTGGAATGGATAGACGAGGAAAGCTATCGGGTCGATCCGCAGCGTGTTCGTGGATTTGCCGACAGTATCCGGCGCTGGTGGCCGTCCCTGGACGAGGCCCGTCTGCAGCCGGCTTATGCGGGCATTCGCCCTAAACTGGCGGGCCCGGATGGCGGCTTTGCGGATTTCCGCATCGATGGCCCTGAGGACCATGGTGTTGGTGGCCTGGTCAATCTGTTCGGGATTGAGTCGCCCGGACTCACCTCCTGTCTGGCCATCGCCGGACACGTGCTGACAAAACTGGACAATTGATCAGCCGGGTGTGCGCGCCAGTGCCCAGACCTGGATGTCCCTGGCTCCCGCTCTGGTCAGCACCGATGCCAGCTCGCGAACGGTAGCGCCGGTGGTGACCACATCATCGACAATGGCGACATTTGCCGGCACCGGTCCGGTAACCTCAAACAGCCCCTGAAGATTGGCCAGTCGGCTTGTCCGGTTCAGTTTCCGTTGTGCGTGAACTCGTCGCGTTCGTCGCACCAGACGGGCGTTGACAGGCAGGTCCAGCCGCCTTCCCACCGCCTCGGCAATATCCTGGGCCTGATTGAAGCCCCGTTGCCAGCGCCGGGTCCAGTGCATGGGGGCGGGGATCAGAACCTGCGGCCGGCCCTCGGTTGCCAGATGATGCTCAATGTAGTCGGTAAAACCCGCCAGTAATGGTCGCGCGAATTTGTGCTGGCCGTGGTATTTGTAGCGGCCGATCATGCCATCAACCGGGAACTGGTAACGCCAGGGGATCAGCGAACGGCTATAGCACGGTGGTGAGGCCTGGCATTCGCCACAACGTCCATCCGGGGTTGGAAAGGGCAAGGGCAGCGCGCAGGTCTGGCAGCACCAGCGGTTGGCGGGCAGGTCGTTCCGGCAGTCCTGGCAAAGGCCATCCTGGGCAGCGCCTGCGAGGCAGGTGACGCAGCGTCCGGCGCGTCTTGAGTTGTTAACCTTAACCTTTGTCAAGGTTGACAGCGAGATCAGTCCGTTTATCATCGCGGTTTATCCGTAAACCAAAAATCCCGGAAAGGTTAACAGGACTCTCACATGACTGCCACCGCTACCCGCCACGACTGGACGCTTCAGGAAGCTCGCGAGCTTTTCAATCTTCCGTTCAATGATCTTCTGTTTCGCGCCCAGAGCATCCACCGGGAGCACTTTGACCCGAATGAGGTTCAGGTGAGCACGCTGCTCTCGATCAAGACCGGTGCCTGCCCTGAAGACTGCAAGTATTGCCCGCAGAGTGGTCATTACAACACTGGGCTTGAAAAGGAGAAGCTGCTGGAAATCGAGAAGGTGGTGGCTGAGGCCCGCGTTGCCAGAGAAAAAGGGGCATCCCGGTTCTGCATGGGTGCCGCCTGGCGTAGCCCGTCAAAGAAAGACATGCCCTACGTTCTGGATATGGTCCGCCAGGTGAAATCCCTGGGCCTGGAAACCTGTATGACACTGGGCATGCTCAAAGAAGAGGAAGCCCGGGAGCTGGCAGATGCCGGCCTGGATTACTACAACCACAACCTGGATACCTCCGAGAAATACTATAACCACATCATCACGACCCGTACCTACCAGGACCGTCTTGATACGCTCGATAACGTGCGCAAGGCCGGCATGAAGGTCTGTTGCGGCGGCATCATGGGTATGGGTGAAGATGAGGATGACCGCGTTGGTCTTCTGGTTCAGCTGGCCAACCTACCCCAGCACCCCGAGAGTGTACCGGTAAATATGCTGGTGAAGGTGAAGGGCACGCCGCTGGAAGATGTGGAAGACCTGGACCCATTTGATTTCATTCGCATTATCGCCGTCGCCCGAATCATGATGCCGGCTTCCCATGTACGTTTGTCCGCGGGCCGTGAGCAGATGAATGAGCAGATGCAGGCACTCTGTTTCATGGCGGGAGCCAACTCCATTTTCTACGGTGAGAAACTGCTGACCACCTCGAACCCGGAGGCGGATGCGGACATGCAGTTGTTCCGCAAGCTGGGCATCCGGCCTGAGCAGCGGGAGCAGTGTGCGACCGAGGAGCAGGAGCAAGAGGCCATTGCCGAGGCGGTGGAATATGAGGCCACACGGCACATGTTTTACGACGCGACCCGGGAGTCTGCGTGATTCCGCATGCGTGACTTCGCCAAAGAGATAGAAGAACGAAAGCAGGCCGGGTTGTACAGAACCCGCCGCCTGATCGCCGGCCCCCAGCAGCCGACGCTGACGGCGGATGGCCGGTCGTTGTTGTCGTTCTGCAGTAACGACTATCTGGGCCTGGCCAGTCACGGCGAAAACATGCGGGCGCTGGAGCAGGCGCTGCCGGAGGTTGGCCTGGGCGGAGCTGCTTCGCATCTGGTTTGCGGCCACCACGAGGCCCATCATCGCCTTGAGCAGAGGCTGGCAGCGTTCACTCGGCGGAGTGCGGCATTGTTCTTTTCCACCGGGTACATGGCAAACATGGGGGTCATTTCCGCACTGGCGGGCCGTGGCGATACCATCTTCTCGGATCGACTGAATCACGCTTCGATCATTGACGGCTGCATTCTCAGCCGTGCCCGCGTGCGCCGCTATGCTCACGGTGATGTGGCCGCGTTGGAAGCCATGCTCTCAGCAACCTCCGGCCACAAACTGGTGGTTACCGATGGCGTGTTCAGCATGGACGGAGACATTGCGCCACTCACGGAACTGGCTCGCGTCTGTAAGGCTCACGATGCGCTTCTGGTGGTGGACGATGCCCATGGCATTGGTGTTCTCGGGCCACAGGGCCGGGGGAGCGTGCTGGAAGCCGGGTTGTGCCAGGAGGATGTACCGGTGTTGATCGGTACTCTGGGCAAGGGCGTGGGAACCTCCGGGGCCTTTGTCGCTGGCTCTGACGTGTTGATTGACTACCTGGTACAGAAGGCCCGGACCTATATCTACACCACCGCCATGCCGCCGGCACTGGCCGCGGCAACCTGCGCCAGCCTGGATGCTGTTGAGAGCGGCGATGAGCGACGCGCTCATCTTGACGCATTAATCCAGCGATTCAGGGCAGGTGCTCAGGATCTGGGTTATGAGCTGATGTCATCCCGAACGCCCATTCAGCCCATCATGATCGGAAATAATTGGACCGCGTTGGCGCTCAGCCGCGCACTGGAGGATGAGGGGCTGCTGGTAACGGCGATACGGCCGCCCACGGTGCCGGAGGGCGAGGCCCGCTTGCGGGTTACGCTCAGCGCCGCCCATACCGAAGCCGATGTTGACCGTTTGCTGCAGGCCCTGGCGAAGAGCCGTTCCATCCTGAGTGAGGCCGTGGCCCGGGAGCCAGTGCTATGACCATCTATACCCGAATAGAGCCAACGGCTCCTGTTGAGGGCGGAACCGGAACCAAGCAGTCCATTGCTCGCGGCTTCGGTGGCGCCAGTGCCACCTACGACGGTGCCTCCCGCCTACAGAAAATCATGGGCGATGCCATGCTCGCCGAGCTTGCAGACACGCCAGTGCCGGAATCGGTGCTTGATTTGGGCTGCGGAACCGGCTGGTTTAGCCGGAAGTTAGTGGCGCAATACCCCCATTCCGAGGTTACCGGTGCAGACCTTTCAGCGGGCATGCTGGCTGAGGCTGCCAATCAAAGCCCGGGAGCAATCTACTGGCTACACGCTGATGCCGAACAGATTCCGTTGGCGGATAACAGCGTTGACCTGATCTTCAGTAACCTGATGATTCAGTGGAGCGCCCGGCCGGAGCTGATCCTTCGGGAGTGCCGAAGAATTCTCAGGCCTGGCGGACGACTGGCCATATCGACGCTGTTGGACGGCACCTTGTCTGAACTGAAACAGGCCTGGGCCGAGGCCGATCCGGGACAGGCGCACGTAAACCGCTTTGTTCCGGAAACGCAGTGGCAGGCCCTCGTGGAGACGGTTCTGCCAAACGCAAAACAGGTTGCTGAAACCATATCACTGCCGTACCAGTCGCCCATGCACCTCAATCGTGAGTTGAAAGAACTCGGTGCGGTGTTTAGAGGCGAAGAGCGCCGGCGGACGGTGACGGCGCCGGGGCGCTTTCGGGCGATGTGTCGTGCCTATCCAACGCGAGCTGACAACGTCGTTGAGGCTGGGTACTGCGCGGCCTGGATATACTGGGTTAAACGATAGTATTGGATTTAATTGAGTCCGGACTACCCGTGAAAAATATCGGGCGAGGGCAGGGGTACTCTTTCCAGGACTGTTGAGGGCCATGGATGGCCCGAATCAAGCGCACATGGATGTGCTTGTAGCGTGTCCTGGAAAGAGTACCCCTGCCCTCGTCTTACGCTAATCGTAGGAACATTTCAGGCATGGCCAAACACACTTATTTCATTACAGGCACCGACACCGGCGTCGGCAAAACCATCGTCTCCGCAGCCATTCTCGAGGCGGCCAAATCCGCCGGCAAGCGAACCCTGGCCATGAAACCCATCGCTTCCGGCTGCGACCAGACCCCTGAGGGCCTGAGAAACGAAGACGCCCTGATGCTGCAGGCGGCCATCACCGAAAAACTACCCTACGACACCATCAACCCCATCGCCCTCAAGCCCGCCATCGCCCCCCACGTAGCTGCCCAGCAGGCCGGAAAACAGGTCACCGCCCAGCGAATCGTCGGGTTTTGTCGTGGCATGCAGATCCGCCCCGCCGATCTTCTGCTGATCGAAGGCGCCGGTGGCTGGCAAGTACCACTCAATGATCGGGAAACCTACGCAGCGGTGCCGGGAGAGTTGAAACTGCCGGTGATACTGGTTGTGCCGCTGCAACTGGGGTGTATCAATCATGCCATGCTCAGCGCCGAAGCGATTCGCGCCGACGGACTGGTTGTTGCAGGCTGGGTAGGTAACCATCCCGAAGAACAGGTGATGAGTTGCGAACAGGATACCCTGAACTACCTGTCCACCCACCTCGGCGCGCCTTGCCTCGGTGTGCTTCCCTGGTTGGAAAATACCGATACCGCCGAGATGCCGGCGATCCTGTCTCGGTATCTGAACATCACACCGCTGATTGAAAATTGACCAGAAATGTGAGTTAATCAGGTCAAAGGTTCGTCACAGGAATGGCTGCTCATGATTAACAACACACTTGCTATCGGGATTCAGGGTATCCAGGACGGCATGGTGGGCATGGAGAACGCGGCCCGGAAAATTGCCCGAGGTGGCGTTGACGGTCCTCAGGGCTCAGCGGAGGGCGCTGGAAATCTGGTGGAACCCATGATCGACCTGAAACTATACGAGCGCAGCGTCGAGGCCTCTGCTCAGGTCGTTAAAACCGCCGATGAAACGCTGGGTACCCTGCTGGATATTCGCGCCTGAGCCAGGTTTCTGTGAACGTATTCTCCTCAATCGCTCCCATCTTCTCCGGCTCTCCCACCGGTGCGTCCACGCCGGTCGCAGGCAGTGGCCGAACACCGGAGGCTTCCGGTGAAAAGCCTGCCACTGGCGATACTTCATCAACCTCAAAACCGGTTGAGCAGTCTTCCGAAGGACGAAAATCCGACCAGTCTTCCGAATCACGCTCCGACGCGCGCGAGAATCCGCAAGGCCTGACAGATGAAGAGCTGAAGCAGCTGACTGATCTCAAAGCCCGGGACAGGGAAGTGCGTGCTCACGAGGCGGCGCATCAGGCTGCTGGTGGGCAGTACGCGGGTGCTATGTCGTTTACCTACCAGCGAGGGCCGGATGGCGCCCAGTATGCGGTAGGCGGTGAAGTTCCCATTGATGTTTCGCCGGTGGCGGGGGATCCTCAGGCCACCATTGAAAAAATGCGCGTGGTGCGGTCTGCTGCCATGGCGCCTGCCCAGCCCTCCGGTCAGGATCGCGCTGTTGCCGCCCAGGCCATGCAGACCATGTTGCAGGCACAGTCGGAGCTGGCGGCAGGTGAGGGCGAATCCCGGACGGCGGAAGCCTCTGCCAGTGTTGAGGGAAGCCAGGGTGATGCTCGCAGTGCCCGTTCCCGCGAGGCGGAAGAGAGCTACCGCAATGTCTCTGCCATGGCTGGCGACTCCCGCTATTCCGAGTCTGTGACTTCCCTGTTCGCCTGATCGCTTCGTCTGGCCTTTCTCCTTGTCTTCCCGTTTTCTCCGGGCATTTCTGCCCTGAAAATTTACTGATCGAACACAAAACCAACACAAATTTCAGTCAAGGCTATTGACAATTCTGTGCCTCAAAACGTATGTTTCAAACAAGTGTTTAATTAAGGCCGTGATGCGGTGCATCATGGTGTCTGAGCAAACCCGAGGCCAGAAGCTGTAAACCCGTTTCAGCTGAGACCCAGAACCGAGGTGGATTCCATGCCTGAATACAAAGCGCCCCTGCGTGACATTAAATTCGTAATGAACGAGCTGCTGAACAGCGAGCAGCACTACGCCAATCTGGAAGGTGCCGAAGATGCAACTCCGGATATGGTCGATGCCATTATCCAGGAAGGTGCGAAATTCTGTGAGCAGGTACTGTCTCCGCTGAACCAGGTGGGTGACCAGGAGGGCTGTACCTGGAGCGAAGACGGCGTGAAAACCCCGACCGGCTTCAAAGAAGCGTACCAGCAGTACGTTGAAGGTGGCTGGCCGTCCATGACTGCCGATCCCAACTACGGTGGCCAGGGCCTGCCGCATTCCATCGGCCTGGTTATCAGCGAAATGGTTGGCACCTCTAACTGGTCCTGGGGTATGTACCCGGGCCTGAGCCACGGTGCCACCAACACGATCGAAGCCCACGGCACTGAAGAGCAGAAGCAGACCTACCTGACCAAGCTGATCAGCGGTGAGTGGACCGGTACCATGTGTCTGACCGAGCCGCATTGTGGTTCTGACCTGGGCACCCTGCGCACCAAGGCCGAGCCGAACGCTGATGGCAGCTACAGCATCACCGGTACCAAGATCTTCATCTCTGCCGGCGAGCACGACATGGCTGAGAACATCGTTCACATCGTACTGGCTCGTCTGCCGGGTGCTCCGGAAGGCACCAAGGGTATCTCCCTGTTTATCGTGCCCAAGCAGTTGCCGAACGAAGACGGTTCTGCCGGTGAGCGCAACGCGGTTTCCTGTGGCTCCCTGGAGCACAAGATGGGTATTCACGGTAACGCGACCTGTGTGATGAACTTCGACGGTGCCAAGGGCTGGCTGATCGGGCCGGAGAACAAAGGCCTGAACTGCATGTTCACCTTCATGAACACTGCCCGTATCGGTACTGCTATCCAGGGCCTGGGTTCTGCCGAGCTGGGCTTCCAGGGTTCCCTGGCCTACGCCAAGGAGCGTCTGGCTATGCGTTCCCTGAGCGGTCCGAAGAATCCGGACGGCATCGCTGACCCGATCATCGTGCACCCGGACGTACGCCGCATGCTGCTGACTCAGAAAGTTGTGGCCGAAGGCGCCCGTGCTCTGATCTACCTGGCTGGCCAGCAAGTGGACGTGGTTCACTCTGGCAAGACTGAGGAAGAGCGTAAGCACGCTGACGCGCTGCTGGGCTTCCTGACCCCGATCGCCAAGGCATTCCTGACCGAGATCGGTTACGAGTCTGCCAACCTGGGTATGCAGGTCTTCGGTGGCCACGGCTTCATCACCGAGTGGGGCATGGAGCAGAACGTTCGTGATTCCCGCATCGGCATGATCTACGAGGGTACCACGGGTATTCAGGCGCTGGATCTGCTGGGCCGTAAGGTTCTGATGACCCAGGGCGAAGCTTTGAAAGTGTTCACCAAGCAGGTTCACGTCTTCTGCAAGGAGAACGCCGACAACGAGCAGCTGAAAGAGTTCATCGAGCCGCTGGCTGCGATCAACAAGGAGTGGGGCGATCTGACCATGAAGGTTGGTATGACCGCCATGAAGAACCGCGAGGAAGTCGGTGCTGCTGCTGTGGACTACCTGATGTACTCCGGTTACGCAGTCTTCGCTTACCTGTGGGCCCGCATGGCCAAGGTAGCTCTGGACAAGATGGCCGAAGGCACCTCCGAGGAGATGTTCTACAACGCCAAGGTTCAGTCTGCACGCTTCTACTTCAAGCGTCTGCTGCCGCGCACCCGGACTCACGCAGAAACCATGCTGGCCGGTGCAGACAGCCTGCTGGACATGCCGGAAGAAGCCTTCGCCATCTAAGGCGGGGTTGCTATCTGGTTGATGGCACAGAGAAAGCCCGTTCTCCCGCAGGAGGCGGGCTTTTTTCATGAGTTGCCGGCGTGTTTTGAGGTAGAATAGCGCGCCATAGAACAACAACCTTGTTTCGGACACATAGCCGAGCGGGTGGGCTCCGACCTCCAACAGAAGAGGCATCAACACCGCCCCCCAAGTGACTGACTGAATTTCTGGAGAGTTTTACATGGCTGATTATCAGGCACCCCTTCGTGACATGCGTTTCGTTCTGAACGAAGTGTTTGACGCACCCTCCCTGTGGGCGTCACTGCCAAAGATTGCAGAAAACGTAGACCCCGACACCGCTGACGCCATCCTTGAAGAAGCGGGCAAGATCACCAGCGGCGTACTGGCGCCCTTGAACCGTGAAGCCGACGAACAGGGCTGTAAGTGGAACGAAGGCGAGGTTTCCACTCCGGAAGGCTTCAAAGAAGCCTACCAGACCATCGTGGAAGGTGGCTGGAACGGTCTGGGTGGTAACCCGGACTTCGGTGGTATGGGTATGCCCAAGACGTTGGTGGCCCAGTTTGAAGAAATGATGCAGGGCGCCAACATG